>CAMAGA010000019.1 GCA_945833955.1 uncultured Clostridia bacterium | reverse complement strand
GAAGAGATATCGATTTTACCGTCGCATCCGACAAAGGCGCAAACAAAAGCGAGCAACGTTGCCGTAAGTAATAAAATCAGTACTTTTTTCATGCTATTTCTCCTGATTAAAACATGATTTCGATATATCCGATAATGATACTTATACCAGTATATAATATCGGATTGATTTTGTCAAGTTGCAATGTGATATTTGTTTGAGCAAAGCGTGAATCTTACATAAAATCAAACGCCTTGTTCCGCGTATAACCGAACGAGGGCAAGCAGGATTTCGGTAATCTTTTCCAAAGATTGTACGGAACAGAACTCGTAAACGCTATGGCAACTATGGCCGCCTGCGCAAAGGTTGGGGCAGGGCAGACCCATGTAGGAAAGCCGACTGCCGTCCGTGCCGCCGCGCAAAGCTACGGAATAGGGTTCTACCCCTGCGGAACGCATGGCGGCGTACGCATTTTCCACCAGATGGAAATGTTCTGCTATGACGTCCCCGCAGTTATAGTAACTGTCCTGAATGGTTACCTGCATGGCTTTGCGCCCGTATCTGGCGTTGATTGTATTTACGCATTCCCTGCAGAACGCCTTTCTCTCTTCAAATTTTTTGCGGTCGTGATCGCGTATGATCATTTCCACGTAGCCGGCTTTTACGTCTGCGCGAACTTCCTCAAAGTGATAAAAGCCTTGCCGAAGGGAAGTGTTTTCCGGGCGTTCGTCGGCGGGGAACAGGGCGATGAGGTCGGCAATCATATGCAGGCAGTTTTTCATTTTGCCCTTTGCGTCGCCGGGGTGTGTTTGTACGCCCTTGCAGGTAAAAACCGCGCTGGCGGCGTTAAACGTTTCGTAACCGACTTCCCCCAGCGTGCCGCCGTCCACGGTGTAGGCGTATTCGCAACCGAAAGCGGGTACGTCAAAAAAGTCTGCGCCCCTGCCTATCTCTTCGTCCGGCGTAAAGGCAATGCCGATTTTGCCGTGCTTCCATTCGGGGTGTTGCATCACCGTCTGCGCCATCTGCATGATTTCCGCCACGCCTGCTTTGTCGTCTGCGCCGAGCAGAGTCGTGCCGTCGGAAGTAATGATATCCTGCCCGACGAGGCCCAGAAGATCGGGGAATTCCTCGGGCGTGAGGGTAACGTCGTCCAAAAGCTCGATGTTGCCGCCGTCGTAATTTTTATGGACGATCGGCTGTACGCCCAGCCCTTTGGAGACGGGTTCCACGTCCATATGCGAAATGAAGCCGATGGAGTGGATGCCTTCCGCATTGGCGGGGATGGATGCGTATACGTAGCCTTGTGCCGTGCGGTATGCGTTATCAATACCCATGGCGTGCAATTCGCCGACGAGCATATCGGCAAGTTGCAACTGGCAAGCCGTACTCGGCACGGTGTTGCTTGTCGGGTCGGATTGCGTATCGCAACGTACGTAACGCAGAAATTTATCAGTAACGTTCATAAGTATAAAAACTCCTTGTTCTTTTCCGTAGTACAAAATATTATACAGCAGAGGGGATAAATTTGCAAGGTATTTCTGCGACTAAACGGTGAATATTTATGAATATTTTTCATGCTAAATTCATTATACAATATAATAAATTCCCCGTTTTTTTGAATGAATTGCCAAAATGATTTGACATATATACCTTAAAAGAGTATAATATAGTGAAAATACGGTGAAATATAGTATTCTCATTTTTACACAAATAATGTAACGGAAAAGGGAAAAGCGTTCCGTACGGAAAGAAATACGATAAAAAAGGAGCCGTCATGAAAAGAAAAATCGGAATATGGATACTCGCTTTCCTGATAGTCTTCGGTGCGGCTTTCAGCGTCGATTTTGATTTCAGGGAAGCCAAGGCGGAAAGTTTAAACGCAAAAAAGATCGTTTCGGTTGCATACGACGATTCGGGCAGTATGTTTTGCGGGTCTTCCACCACAACCTATAATTTAAAAAACTGGGCGTACGCAAGTTACGCCATGCAGGTCATGTGCGGGCTTTTAGACAGCGACGACGAGTTGTATCTGACGTATATGAGCAGTTCCTGGACGGGCAGCTCGGTAGCGAAGACGTTGGACGTTTCCGACAGCCGGTTGCAAAGTACGGTCAATTCCGTTCGCGATCACATCGAGGCGCAGGGCACGGATCTGGAATGCGTAAGAACGGCGTATAACAAGCTCAAGAGCATTCGGGAAGACGATGAAACGACGGAATACTGGTTGGTATTTCTGACGGACGGGGACTCGAACGACCTGAACCGTACCGAACTGGAAACGCTCTTCAACGGCTATTCCAAAGAGGAAATGGATAACGGGTCTTACGTCAATATTGCCTATCTTGCAGTCGGGTCGGGGGCGGTCATACCGTACAGTCTCAATCTTTCCGCAAAGCCGAGCAACTTTTATATTTATCAGGCGACCAACGCCAATGCCGCAACGCAAGCCGTACAGCTACGGGAACAGCTCGTCAACATTGCGGTGAAAGTATCCGGCAAGACGATTTTGGAAGACGGTGAAATTACCGTTTCCGCAGATAAAAAGAGTGTTTCCTTTACGGCAAGTTTGGAGTTGACCGGCATACAGACGCTCGTACAGCAGTCCGTTGCCGCCTCTACTTCCGTCAATGCTTCCGTCGTTACGGCGTTCACTTCTTCCGCGGGGCAGACGGTGAATTTTGCACGGCAGGCGACCATGCGCTGCCTGACGGAATCGGAAATGTATGCGTTGGACCCCGGGAACAATCACCGCACGAGGTACGGCTCCAAATACCGCGCGACGGATATCAATATCCGGGGCGCAACCTGTCAGATTACGGGGGCAAACGGATCCGTTCTGGAAAAGGGAACGTACACCATACAGTTCGATAAACCGATTGATCTATATAAAGCAAACACCGGTTACGGGTTGATCGTCATGGTGGACCCCGCCATTGAAATCGGAGCCAAAGTAACGGATGCGGCAGGGAACGATCTGACGCTTCTCGGTTCGGTGGAAGGGCAGACGGCGTATATAGATTATTGGTTCTACGAAATATTTAAAGAGGACGTACATATCACCGACGCAACTTACGGCATTTATAACGTTACGTACCACGCCACGGTTTACACGGTAGACAATAAAACGAACGTAAGGACGCTCGTGAAGAATACGACGGAAACGCATATCACGCTCAGTTCTCTGCAGGCGGCGCAATATGAAATTACCGTGGAAGTCACCGTCGGCAAATTTGAAACGATGCGAAAGGTGCTGTATATGCCGGTAGAGGGTTGCGACTATACCATTGCCGCCTATGCCGCCGACGATACGAGCAGGGAACTTGCCTCGAATGCGGAAATTTCCATTTTCCCTTCGGAATTTGAAACCAATGCAGAAGCGGTTGCAAGCGGCAACTATTCGGAAAGCAACGCAGTGGCGTTTTTGGTCAAACGCAACGGTTCCGTCATGAGTGCGGCGTCCATCCGCGCACTGCTTGCGGACGGTTCGCTCAACTTTATCGTAACGCCGATGATCGGATACGAAACGTTCGTTACGGCGGACGGGTATCTCTGGTTGATTCCCACGGCGCAGAACAATGCGACGAGCATATCGGTTACGCTCGTTGCCAAAGTCGGCAACGTACAAAAGGCTACCAAAACGGTGCGCTTTGCCGTGGAGGACGCCGCAAAATACAGCGTAACGGTGGAACCGGAACTTTTGAAAATGACGATTGACGAGCTGTACGCAAACAATACGGCGGCCGAACCGAAGAGCATTCTCTTTACGGTTACCAAGTCGGGCGTTCCTCTGGACGGGGAAACGGTGCAGGATCTGTTCAATCGGAAGGTGCTTTTGTTTTCCGCCGAGCATCTGTCCGAAAAGCATATGGACTACGACTTTTCCGTAGATCAAGCTACGGGTAAATTGAAACTTGTCCCCCGTTATCCTGCGGAAGGCTTCGGCATTTTGGATTCGGCTACGCTTCGGGTAACCTTGACCTGCTTTCATAGCGACTACGTTGCATCCGTTCTGATCGGTGCGGATTCCGTCTATGCGGTCTCCTTTATCTCCAACGGCGAGGATAAGCTCGGCGGGTTAAAGGAGCTTTCCGAACACGGTTTCGTATTCCGTATCACGAGAAACGGAAAGAATATAGAAAAGAACGAACTTGCCCCCGTAATTTCCGGCGGGTACCTCGTCATTCTGTGCAACAGCCATTACTTTGAGGCTTTTCTTGCGACCGATTCTTTCGGGGACGTCGTAATAGAAAACGGTTGCGTTACGGTGCGGTTGGATTTTAAGGAAGACCTCGATTACGCTACGGTCGATCGCATGGAACTGACCGTGAGCCTGGCCGGCAGTACGGCGCAGAGCGTAGTGGAAGTGTTCGATATCGGGCTCGTTACGGATGCGGAGATTCTGTCGGAGGACGGCACGCCGCGCGGCGTGAAGCTTGCCGATTACCGTTTTGATCGGCGGACGTTGCAAAACAACGGACTTGCCATCGGCGTATACTTTACGGTAGAGGGGTACGACGGCTATTTTGCGCCTTCCGTACTGCAAAGGCTGTTGGGCGAGTATACCGTGAGCGTGGACCGCTACGGTATGAATATCCGCACGCAGGAAATCGGTACGATGGAGTACTACAGGGACGGCAGAGGCGTATTGATTCTCACTCCCGAACTGGACGTATGGCAGGCGTTCCAAAAGAGCGAGCTTACGTTTCTGACTTCCGTCTATTATCATACGCCTTCGGAATTTGCGGCGAATATTTTAATCGATTGCAACGGAGAAGGGCAAAGGACGATACGCCTTTCGGCACTCTTTGCACCTTTGAGTATCTGGATCATCATTCGGGATATTTGCCTGTTTACCCTGATGATTTTAGGCGGCATTGCCGCAATTGCCTATATCGTGGGCATGATCATCAAACCTCGGTTCAAACGCGGAACGTGCATTTATTCTACGGGTGCGCACGTTTCCGGGAACAACGTTATAGCGGATACGACGGAATGGAAGGAAGTACCCCTGGCAAGATGGAATATCAGCTCGTTTATACCGTTTATCCCTTGCTTTAAAAAGATCAACGGCGTTACGTTTTACGCTTACGGCAATTCTACGATTTATATCAGCCCGGATGAATTGGCCAAAAAGCATATGACGCAATCCCGTATAGTAAAGGGCTTAAAGGAGCACACCATTTCCCGTATACCGATTTCGCAGCTGCCCAAGCCGTTTGTGAATAAAAAGGGCAGAAACGTAAAAATGAAGACCATTTCTCCCAACGGCGGCGTGATGACGGCTTCGGCGGAGATGGGCGGTATCAGTTATTTTAAGTATAAAGGCAAACCTAAAAATTAAGTTATAAAGGATAAAATCCAAGGAGAATAAAAAGATGGCATTAAAAACATTGTTGGTCGGTTTAGGCGGTTCCGGATGCAGAGTCGTAGACGTGGTTGCCGGCATGGCGCACGATGAAGACGTACAGTGTATCGGCTTCGATACGGACGCATCGGAAAAAGAAAAACTCAAGAACCTGAAAAAAATCATTGCAACCAGCAAACCCATCACGGTAGAAGACTACCTGAAAGATTCGGAAGACTGGGAAGAATGGTGCCCCGATAACTCCCTGATCAAGGCAAAGTACATGGCTACCGGCGCAGGGCAGGTGCGGTCTCTTTCCAGACTGGTATTTACGCAAGCCATTGCGGAAGGAAGGCTCGGCCCGTTGAAGGAAGCCGTCAGCAAACTCACGCTTTCCCAAGGCAGAGAACCGGCTACGCTTCGGGTTATGATCATCTCTTCCTTTGCAGGCGGTACCGGTTCCGGTATGTTCCTGCAAACGGCGCTCTTCCTTCGTAAATTCTTCCGCGACGAATACCACCGTGAAATTTCTATCCGCGGTCTGTTTGCGTTGCCCGATATATTCGTAGATGAGGTTTTAAAGGAACATAAAGCCAGCATTTATGCGAATACGTACGGCGCATTCAAGGAACTCAACGCTATCAACCGTATCTGTCTGGAAAAGGTGGAAGACATCAAAGACATCAATATGAAGATAGACGACCTCTTTGACAGCGAACAGATCAAAGCGCTCGGCTACTCCACCGATAAAACCATCTCCCGTGCAAAGTACCGCCCCTATAACCTGATGTTCCTCATGGATAACACCAACACGAACGGTACCCGTTTGCCCTCTTTGGACGAATACATCAACCTGATGGCAATCACTACCTTCATGCAGGTTTACTCTCCTTTGACCAGCTCTCAGGAATCCATCGAAGATAACCTGTACGTGCCCATCATCGAATCCGGTTCCAAGGCACTGTACGGTTCCTGCGGTGCGTCCATGCTGGCATACCCCTATGAAGACATCGTAGAGTACTGCGGCGTAAGAGCGACCATCGAATCCATTTCCGACGTATGGTGCAAGTTCGATACGCTGTACTATAAGGCTTTGAAGATTCATAAGGAAGAGGCAAAATATAACTTTGACCTGCCGGAACTCGACCGCGGCAAGCAGTATACCGACGACGTGGAAAAAGAATTGCGGGAATCTACCGACCGTAAGTTCAACTTCATATTCAACGATATCGTTGCAAAAGATCAGGAATCCAATCAGAACCTCGATCGCGCCGCACTCTATACCGACAAGCTGATGGAATACATCCGCGATTCCATTGCAAACGACGAGGAACTGGACGAACTGCGCATTTCCGTCCGCACCGGAGACATCAAAAACTTCGACGGCATTCGGGGCGAAGTGGGCAAGCGGGAAAAAGCTTTGCAGGATTACATGGCAAAGGTTCGGGAAAAGGTCATCAGCCTTCGACTGGGCACGGTACAGGCGATTATTTCCGACGATCTGGATACCGCTTCCTCCTTTGAAGAGAACAACATCGTAAAGCAGCTGCTGATGAAGAAGAACAAGGGCGCAGACGAAGTCGTACATCCCCTTTCCGCAAGATTCCTCATGTACAAGGTGCGTGCAACGCTCCGCAACGAGCAGGCAGACGCCGAAGAACAGGCGGAAGCCAAGCAGAGGGCATTCCTTGCGTACGGCAAGGCGTTCTCGGCGGCAGAATACGGCGTAATAGATAAAGACGACGACGAAGATGAGGTAAGCGCAGAGGACGCATTGGCAAAACTGCTCTCCTCCCGTAAGAACACGAAGCGGAACATCAAGCGTTTTGCCATGAACTACGTAAACGAGTTGAGAGACGCATTGGACGACGTGGATTCCTATCGGGAATACAGATTTATTTCCGACGTATTGAAGGAAGTATTGAAGCGCCTCGACTCGCTCATTTCCCAGTACGAACGGTTCTTCGACCGCCTGCCGGATATCCGCATCAAGCTGAACACGAGAGCGGAAAGATTGGAAATCAAGCACTCCAACGAAAGCGATATCACTACCTATCTTTGCGCAATGCCGGAAATCAAGCGCACGATTTACGACAGCTTGAACAGCCAGATTTCCAACGAGGGCGACGCAAAGACGAACGCCGCCATCTTCACCTCCCTTTACGAGCAGATGAGCGAAGAATTCAAATATTCCGCAGGCATTGCCGGCAAGCGAAAGATTTCGCAGGAAGAAGAGGACGAATTGCAGTTCCGCAGCATGGCGGCTATCTTCGACGCAGGCGTCGTTGCCAAGAATATTGCGGAAATTCAGGAAAAGAATCAGGAAACGCTGGACATCAACGTATATGAAGCCATGACCCAGCAGTGTATGTGGGATTGCGGCAGAGACCCTGCCAAAATGGCGAAGGAGCAGAAGGCGAAGCTGAAAGTTGCGCTCCGGAAGGGTGCAACCTATTTGGAAACCAAGGGGAAGAGCAAGAGTACCTTGATCTTCTGGGGTATCAACAACGCCGTTCGGGACGAAATCGAAGCAGCCAACCCCGGCGAAAAGCTCAACGCATTCTTCAACGTATCCGACTACGGCGATACGCCCAAAGTGGAAGTCAACAAGAATTTCTCCAAGTACATGATCATATGCTATCAGTCCGCATACGGCATTACGCTGGAAGATATTCCCAAGTTGCAGGAAACGGGCACGACGGTCGGCAAGTACTATCAGTTCTATCAGGCCCGTGTGGAAAAGATGCAGGCAGGGCAGGAAGACGCCTTTACGCCGCACCTCGACAAGAGATGGGTTAAGAGAAAGTACCTGCCCATGGTAACGGACGCCAAGAATCGGGAAGACGACCTGCGCACCGCTACGGCGATCTGGCTGGGACTTGCCTACGGCGCAATCCGCGTGGTACAGGGCAACAAACTCTATTGCGTAGATACGGGTAAATTCATCAAGTATGAAAACCGCTACGTGGAAGTGGACGACGCCTACGAGTTCTTCAAGACCATGCAGGACGACGGCTTGCTGGTGAAGTCCATCATTGAAAAATACAGACCCGAATTTGAAAAAGAATTGCAGATCCGCAAAGGGGAAATCATTCTGACGGGCGAAAAATCGAGGAGATTCAGCCGCGTGCTCATCTGCGGCAATATTCCTGCGGACGCCGTTGCGGAAAAGAAGCAGTCCGATGAAGAATACGGCGTAGGTTTACAGAGTACGGATATGACCTCGAACGATATTTCTGCGGTAACGGAAGATAACCCCAACGCCAAGAACGGTACCAACGCCCTGAATATCATTATTCGCCTCTGGAAGCACACGCTGGCTACCAAGTCGGAAAAAGACGCCATGGAAGACGCATTGAAGACGCTCGTTAAAGAGTTCTGTTCCCAGTCTCCTGCAACCGAACTCGATTTCAGACATCTGATTTATAACAATTCCATGTTGTTCGGCACGAACGATAAGACCTTGGAATATACCTTCGAATATTGGAACGCAGAAGAGTTGCCCGATCTTATCTGAGAGCGGAACGGTAAAAATCTATCGGGGAGGTAAAGAATGCACACTATTTTCGTTAACATTTCCGAAAGTATCCAAACGGAAAAACACGAGTTCCTGTTTTCCAATTTGCGCATACGAAACAATAAAATCGTTAACGATCTGGTTACCGTCAATGCAAAATTGACCGGGCTGAAAACTTGTGCCGACTCGATAGCCGAACTCATCACCAAAGATGAGGATATGCAGAACGATTACAAGATAATCATTTATGCGGAAATAGATGAAAAGATCCTGTACCGTTATAATATGATTACGGAATCGGAGGACGACAAAGTCATTCAGCTGGAAGCAGCCAGAGCACTGGAAAATATTATCGAACTTGCCATCAACGAAATTTTCTTTGCTCGGCTGCAAAAGCAAGGGAAAAAGCCGAAAGAAGCGACGATCGTGTTCGGCGAACCCTTCGATCGGAACGTAATGCCCCGCTCGGACGACAGTTATACCAGTCATATCAATCGGGAACTCTGGCGGCTGTTAGCCTATACCGAGCCGGAAGCCTTTTCCGCAAGGCTTGCAAAGATCAAATCGTCCGTAGGGGCGGATGCGGAAAGACTGGCGGCGTTTTTCGGGAACAAAGGATTCAATTACATTGCCGCCGCCAAAAACTTTATCAATATCGCTTTGGGAGAAGGTTGGCTGTATGAAGACCTTTCCGTTCGGGGCGTTCTGGAAACGGAAAACGACCTCGACAGTTTTGCGGGCGCGTCTTTGGAGGAGACGTCCGAGGAACGGGAGTATCTCAAATCCAGATTGTACGAGCTTTCCCAACGGATGGATTCGGCATCGGAAGATCCGCTCATCCGTCGTGCCGAAGCGCTTTTAGATACGGGCGCATTCGGAACGCAAGGGAAGTTTTGCAAGTTCCGTGCGGAATTGACGAAGGCCGCCCGATCGGGTTTTGCTTCCGACAAGTTGACCGCAAGCCTTGCCGTACAGGCACAGGTTTTAAAGATAACACTTTCGGAGCTGGGGCAGCGGTTAAACGCAGGGGAGCTTTCCGTACAGGAAAAAATCGACCTCAAGCAAAAACTCGTATTGCCTGCCATTGCGGAAGATCTTTCGGGGCAATATTCGCAGATGCAGGAGGACGCCATTCTGCCGTGCGACTCCAATGCGGCGGAAAGCATCCGAAGCATCCTTGCCGACATGATCGCCGAGCGATTGGTCAGCAATTACTCGCTGTCTGCCGAGTCGCTCGTGGATATGCTGGGCAAAGGGTTCAAGGCGGTTTTGGAAGACCGTAAAAAAATACACTCCAAGGAAAAGGTTACCTCCATTCCTTTTGAAATCAAAAAGTCCAGTCGGGACGCAGGCCCGCTCGAAGAAACGGAGAGCATTTATACGATATTGCTCTACGTGTATGAATGCGCCTGTAAGGAAAGGAACGGCAAAACCATTCGCCCGATCAATTGGGAACGCTTTGCCGAATTGTTGCAAAAAAAATACAACGAATTGGACGCCGAGCTCAACTGCGTAGACGGGGCGTACCGTTGCCGCTTCGATGAGTTTGACCGCAGCCTGCTGACGGAAAAAAGCAATATAGAAAAGCTTCTGGAACGTTCGGATGAAAATATCCGTTCGGTGATAGCAAGGCGGGATAAAAACGTAAAGGCAACGGAATCCTTTGTAACCGCCGAGGCAGAAGAACCCGTAAAGGCGGAGCCGACGGTGCAAAAAAGGACGTATGCGGAACGCCTCCGCGCCGTATGTGCGGATATCGCCGCTACGGAAGGGAAGCTTTCCCCGGAGCTGGAAAGGGAAGTCCGCTTGTCTGCCGACGAATACGCCGGGTCCAAGTCGAGAGCGATGCGCAACGCATATGCGCTCAACGCCATGCGGCGGGACGCCCGGAACGCCGTTTCCAATCCGTCGGACTATAAGGCAACCCTCGACGCAGGGCTTCTGGATGCCGATAAAAAGGTAGCGGCTCTGCCGGAAATGGGGCTTGCCGCCCGCAGGGATAACGCTGCGACTGAATCGCTTCGTCGGGAAGCGGAAACCTGCCTGCAACGACTGGAAAATGCCAAAAAGGTATGCTTCAAAGGCACTTTGCTTTCCCTCGGCATCATCGGGATTCCGTATCTTTTACTGCAATTTTCCCAATTCAGCAATTTATATATGTGGCTGTTCTTCTTCGGAACGATGCTTTTGACGGCGGGAATCTTCTCTGCGGCGTATCTTTGGTACAGGCATAAACTGACTTCCCGTGTGGAACAGATCCTTTCTACGCTGGCAGGGTACGTCGGCTATGAAAAGGCACTCGATTATCGGGAAAACTACTATGATTTTTTGCTGTACCGAGCGCCCGTCAACTACTTTTTGCATTACCATGCACGGCAGTTTGAAGCGATTTACGCCGTTTGTAAAAAGGACGGCTTGAACGGGCTGTACGTGGATTATCATATCCGCAACTTGCGTGCATATAAGGAGTATATCCGTTCTACGCTGCGCGCTCTGGATATACCGCTTCTTTCCGAGGGATATTCGGGGGAGCGGGGCGTCAGCCGCATCGTACCGGAAGGGGACGTTTACGAAAACAACCACGTCTATTCGATTGTGGACAGAAACGAAATCGAATCGGTTTTCAAAGGAGAAGGATAAATGATCAACGCAGGCGGAACGATCACCGCTATCCTGATCGTGTTATTGCTGGTTCTTCCGTCCTTTTCGGATAAAGGATTCGACTGCAATAAAAAAATTCGTTATAGACAGTTGCCGTATCTGATTGCGGCAACTGTCATTACGCTCATCGTATCCTTAGGCGGATACCTTATCAGCGTAGTGGCGGAAAGGGTGCTGTATCAGGTAACTGAATACAGCTTTTTCCGCATACTTTCCATTCTTGCGGTCGGGTTGTTTGTCGTTCTTTCGCTCATAGGCGGTTTTGCCTACGCTCTAAAAAAGACGGACGGAAACCGCATCATCCGCATCGTGGGCATCGTGGTATGCGTGCTTGCCGTCGTCTTTCTCTTCCTCACGCTTGCGCTCTATAATATCGACCCTGCCTCGATTCGCATACAGTCGTTATATCCCGGGGATTTTTACGGGTTCGTTGCCGATATCCTCACGGAAATCCAAGGCGACCTCGACGCCTTTTTTGCGGCAATCTTCCCGACGGATCAGGACTTCGTTTACGGCGTATATATTCTGTTCTATACGCTCTTCAACGAGCTTGTCTTTGCCGTGGCATTCCTTTGCAAATTCCTGCTTTCCATAGGCAGAAATCGGGAAAATTCCACGGAAGAGTTGGACGTAATCGTCAATATGGGGCGGTGGAAGGGCTTTTTCTGTATGATGCGCTGGATTTCCGTGCGGTATTTCAGAACGGTTCCCGCCAATCTGCAACGCATCAAAGCGGAATCGAAAACGGATAACAGGTATCTCGTCGACGAAGCGAAAAAGCGGTGCATTCATCAAAAAGCCGTGGTTGCGGATTGCAAAAAAGAGCTGGCTGCGATCGGAAAAACGGATCGGGAACGCTACGACTGCAAAAAGATGGAGCTTGCGCATAAGCAGACGGAATACGTTGCCGAACGCAGAATGTACCGTTATTATCGATGCAAGAACTTTCTGCTTCGTTTATCCTATTATTATTGGTTTATCATCGGCATTTTCTATCATTTAGGCGACGAACCCGAATATGCAGGTACGCCCCGCACGAGCACGCAGACCTTCCGTAAGATTTTCAAGGCGGTCTACGCCGTATTTTCGGCAGTATGCGTTTTATCGCTGCTCGTACTGTTGGTTCCGTTCGTTTTGAACGACGCCGCTTCGATGCCGTTCTGCCTGTTCCTGTATAAAAACTTCGGTTCGTTCTTCCTTGCGCCTGCGCCCGTGCTCATTGTCTGTCGGGAATTGCTCCGCTTTACGGACGGCGAAAAACTTCCCCAAGCGCAACCGCAGCCAAAGGAGAATACGGGATATACGGAGCTCGTTCCCCAATATCGGGAATTATTCCCGGATCGGCTCTGCAATCACGTTACGGCAACCGCATCGGACGCCCAACACGACGATTCCTTTGCTGGGACGGGTAACCCTGTCGTAGACGAGATTGAAAAGAAGCTGATCGGTACGGGAAGCGTCAACCGAGGGTATTTACAGTGCCTTTGCCGTATGTTCGAGGGGAGAGACGTACTCGTGGATACGACGTTGTACGGCGAATTCAGCGAATATCTCTTTCGGTATCTGAACGTTTTGCTTGCCCGAGGGGAGCACGTCCTCTTCCTTTGCAGTGAAGAAGCGGAAATCGAGCCGATAGCCAAGGCGGTTCGGGAAAAGTTCCGCAAGATCAATAACTTCCATTGTATCTGGAACGTTTGCGAAGAATCGAACGCACGGGGCAGATCGCAGTATGAGTCGGATATTCTGGTCGCAACGCCGCAGTTCGTTACGAATCCCGATTTGCTGATGGGGCAGTACCGTTTTTTGGAAAAGCTTTCCTGCGTGGTTATGGTTGCCTCCTCCGTGCTTATAGCCAAGGACGGACTGCTTTTGACGATGCTCGGCTTAAAGCTCAATAACATTGCGGAAAGGAATGCGGAACGCAACGAATACGCCTTCCACGGCATCCGTTACGTCTGCCTTTCGGAAGGCATTCCCGTTGGAACGGGCAATGCGCTCAAAGCCATACTCGATTTGCCGCAGGATCCGTACGTTTGCGACGCTTACCGCGCGAACGATTGCACGAATATTCTGCTTTGGCATTACGAAGGCGAGAAGTGGGCGCAGGATGCGATTTTCACGGAAAAGACGGCGATCCGCCTCGGACTTTCCGTTCCCATTGCCTGCGTCGGCATTCGGGGCGGCGTAAAGAACGTGAGCATCGTTACGCACGATACGCCGTACAGGCAGATCGAAAGCGGATTCAATCGGCAGTTCCACCGCATTGCCGGATTCTTTGCGGAAAGCGTAACGGATTCCTACGTTGCCGATCGCATCACTTATAACCGCCTCGATCATGAAAACGGCGATTCCGCCTTTCTGATCGTGGAGGATACGTATTGTAATATTCCGCTCGTGATTTACAATTACAGTCGGTTCGGCGGAAAGGACGCAACTATGCTGCATATTATTTCCCGTCCGTATATGTTGCGGGATTACTTTACGGTTACGGCGGAAAAATATACGAAGGACGAATCGGACTTCAATATGATTATGCCCGTGCTTTCCGATATGGAGCATATTCTCGTCATGAAGATTCTGACGGCGGCATATGAGAAGGGCATCTATGAAACCGACCTCGTGCGCATGATTGCCGAAGTGGATGCGGAAATAGCCGAACTTGCCAAGGACGAGACCCGTTTTGCAGAATGCGTTAAAAAGTCGCTCTTACGTTGCCTTGCCGTAGCCTATGGTTCGCAGGCGGAAAGGGATATCTATGCGTATTTCTCCTTCGATAAAAAGAAGCGTTTCGATTCGGAGAAAATCGACTTTGCCCGGCGCTATGAAGTGCGCTTAAAAAAGAGCGAAGTGCTGGACAGCATTCTTGCCGCAACCAAGCGAGCCAAAATTATCGTTCGGGGTAAGTCTTTCCGGACGGATATTCCCAAAGAGGGCATATACCAAAGATGCCTCGTGGGGCAGTATATACAACACGACGGGCAAGCGTATACGGTAGAGGAAATCGACTCGGAAAACGGTGATATTTACGTAACCGACGCAACGGACAAAAACGATATTTCCGTAAAGTACACGCAGAACCGAAAATACTTTGTAGACGCCGACGGGGCGAGCGTGGTTTCCGAAAGGACGATCGTGTTCGATACGGTATTCGACGATACCGCCGCCGTGCGCTCCCTGCATTATGCGCATTGCGTTGCGCCCGTGACCGTATGGACGGACGGCTACTATATCTCCGACGCAGACGGCAGAGCTCCCGATTTTACCGATATGGCTCGTTCCAGATACGTGGACCTGGGGATAGAGCGAAAGTCTGACGGATCGGGCAAGCCGCTTGCGGCAGGCGTGTACGATCGCAAGTACGACCGCGCGAATATGCTCGTCCTCAAAATACGCTGTAAAGACGATTATCCTATGGAACGGGATAAAGTCGCCTTCCTGCTCGCCGTTACGTTGCAGGAGACGATGAAGACGCTCTTCCCGTACTCCTATGCGGATATTGCGGTATGCCCCGTATTGGAGAATGCGGAAAAGGTTCTCTCCGACGAACTGTCGCAAAAGATCGCCAAGGCTTATCCTTCCCTCGTTTTAACGGGAACGGCGAACGCCGCCTTCGTGCCGCTTGCCGATCCCGGGAATCGGACGGACGAAATTTCCGTCTTGATTATAGAGGACTGCGCATTGGATCGGGGTATGATTTCCGCCCTGTTACAGGACAAGGAAGATCCTTTCCGTTCCGTATTCGATACGCTCAACCACTATTTGCGTTGGGTGCTCGGCTTAGAATCCTACGATGCGCCGAACGTCCTTGCAGACAATATTTCCAAAAAATATCTGTGGTTCGGCGGTGCGGAAATGCCCTCCTGTTACGATATGCCGGGGCTTTCCAAAATCATGGAAAGCATTGCCTCCGAACCTCGTGCGGACGTTCGGGAACTTTCCCGCGTGCCGGGCAAATTTGCATACAGCGAACTTTCCGCAGACGAACGCAAGCTTTACGATCTCCTCACGGATAAAATCGTCGGGTTCTGTTCCGAACTGGATCTCTGTACGGATGCAGGGTTCGATTTATCGCAGGAGACCATGCAGAAGGATTGCGTTCTGCGCATCCTGCAATGCATACAGGCGGATCGCTCCGACCTGATTGCGTGGGGCAGAACGACCTTGCGCGTAGCCGGCGATTCCAAGCGCGTACTGCGCCTGAACTTTGATTATTGTTTAACGGAAGAAGAAGCCAAAAACCGTATGCTTGCCGTTGCCTCCGTAACGGATGAATGGATTGCAAGCGTTGCCGATCTTTCGGAATACGACCGCACGCTTGCCGTGTACGATTACGTATCGGCGATCGTTCGCAAAAAGGCAACCTTGCCGGAAGCGACGGTAGATGCGGTACAGGCAAAGCCCGTTATCGTGAACGACCTTACGACGGATAGAGAATTTGTAAGCGTTTCGGAAGTCGTTTCTAAATGCGCCACCTTGCAAGCGAATCCGAATGCGGAAACGGCGTTGCTTGCCCCCAACGACGCAAAAACGGTTTACGGTCTGTTTGTAAAGCACGTCTGCACCAGCGAAGCCTGTGCGCGAGGGGTACAGTATCTGCTGTCCCAATTCCGCAAGGAGTGCGTGGTCGTTCGGGGTACGGAACGGGCGTATATGCCCGATTCGGAAAAGGAAGTGCGGCAGGAACATTACGTGAACGTGGTTCGCATAGACGGCGCATACTATTATATGGATACGGCATGGCACCGTTTTGCATTGCCTACGGAAGAGAATTATTACTCTACGCTTGCGGAACGCCGTTACTTTGCCGTTACCGCCTTGCAGATGTCCGAATCGTTCCGTTCGGAAGTGCCTTTCCGTCTGCCGCTGTGCAGAAGCGACGCTTGCAATTATTTTGTAAAGCATAATCTGGTTGCGGAAGAATATTCGGAAGCCGACTTGCAAAAGAGCCTTATTGCCGCCATGGCAAAACCGACGGCGGAATGGGTTATGGCCTGTGCGACTCGCGATATTTATAACGCTTACGTTTCCTATCTGCACACCTTCGGAACCTTTGCAAAATTTGTGGAATCCTGCATACCGGAAGCGGATCGAGGCGATATTTATTATACCGTTGAGAGCGATCGGGACGATAACTTAATGCTTTTGGCCGCACGGCTCATTCGCCATTCCGACAAAGCGGAAAAAGAAGCCGCCGCCCGTGCCGAAGCGGAACGGCTGGAAGCCGAGCGACTGGAAGCAATCCGTTTGCAGGAAGAGGCGGAAAATGCACGCCGACTGGAAGAAATGCGGCAAGCCGCCAAAGAAGAGGCAAAAGCCGCTTTCGAAGCGGAAGAGCGTGCCAAGTGGGAAGCTTTGCGCACCGAAGAGGAGAGTCGTCGGGCACAGGTGGAAAGTGCGCTGTCCGCTATGACTGCCGAAAAGGAAGCGTTGGAATGCTCCGTAAGGGAAGCGGAAGAGACGAACCGCAGAGCGCAGGCGCAATCGGAAGAGCGGTTAGCGCAAGTGACCGCCGAGAAGGAAGCGTTGGAACGCTCCGTAAGGGAAGCGGAAGAGACGAACCGCAGAGCGCAGGCGCAATCGGAAGA
>CAMAGA010000018.1 GCA_945833955.1 uncultured Clostridia bacterium | reverse complement strand
GTACAGCAAGTCCTGCAACTGTTTATCCGTTATTTTGTCCGAAACAGGCAACTCAAGACCAATCTCCTCCGCTTGTTTGATAGCACTAATAACAGCAGGACGTGAGCATTGACAAATACGGGCAATATGAGCATTATTATTGCCTTTGCTATAATATAGAAGTATCATTCTATAATCAATCATACACACCTCCTGCTTTTCACTTTAATTTTACCACTTTTTAATAAAAAAATCAAGTGTAAAACTTGTGCGGACAGATAATATTTTTTGCGTTTTTTTAATAGTTTTTTACTCCAAAAAACGAGGCAAAATGACATTGTATTATTCGCTCAAAAATTAAAAATGCGTTTTAAGCCCAAAAATAGCCATTCTCGGACGAGAACGGCTATTCCTGTTATATCCTCACGGAATATTTAATTTGTCTTTAAGGTGCCATAGAAGCCCTAAAATTACTTCCTCGGCTGTTTAATATTCGCCTGTGCTGCTGCGAGACGTGCGATGGGAACTCTGTAAGGAGAGCAGGAAACGTAGTTCAAGCCGATCTTATGGCAGAATTCGATGGAGGAAGGATCGCCGCCGTGTTCGCCGCAGATACCGCAGTGGATTGCAGGACGTTCCTTTTTACCGAGCGTTACAGCCATATCCATCAGCTTGCCTACACCGGTCGTATCCAATCTTGCGAAAGGATCGGACTCGTAGATCTTGCTTGCATAGTATGCAGGCAGGAACTTGCCGGCGTCGTCACGGGAGAACCCGAAGGTCATCTGCGTGAGGTCGTTCGTACCGAAGCAGAAGAATTCAGCTTCTTTTGCGATTTCATCCGCGGTGAGTGCTGCACGAGGGATTTCAATCATGGTACCGACTTCGTACTTCAGAGAAGAACCGGCAGCTGCGATTTCTGCATTGGCAGTCTTAACGACAACGTCCTTAACGAACTTAAGTTCCTTAACTTCGCCCACGAGCGGGATCATGATTTCGGGAACGACGTTCCAGTCGGCATGGCGAGCCTGTACAGCGATTGCAGCCTTGATGATTGCCTTGGTCTGCATTACGGCGATTTCCGGATAGGTTACGGTAAGACGGCAACCTCTGTGACCCATCATCGGGTTGAATTCGTGCAGGTCGGAGATGATCTGCTTGATCTGCGCAACGGTCTTGCCCTGGGCGTTTGCAAGCGCTTCGATATCAGCTTCTTCCGTAGGAACGAATTCATGCAGAGGAGGATCCAGGAAGCGGATGGTTACAGGGTAACCGCCGAGTGCTTCGAACAAGCCTTCGAAGTCAGCCTGCTGCATAGGTTCGATCTTTGCAAGAGCGGCTTCTCTTTCTTCTACGGTGTCGGAGCAGATCATTTCACGGAATGCGCCGATTCTGTCGGGATCGAAGAACATATGCTCCGTACGGCAGAGGCCGATACCCTGTGCGCCGAATGCAGCTGCCTGCTTAGCGTCCTTAGGAGTATCTGCGTTCGTTCTTACGCCGAGTGCCTTATACTTATCAGCGAGTTCCATGATTCTGCCGAAGTAACCGCTGTTGGGGTCTGCGGGAACGGTAGGAATGACGCAATCGTAGATGTTACCGGTAGAACCGTCGAGGGAAATACCGTCGTTTTCTCTATAAACTTTGCCTGCAAGGGTGAAGCACTTGTTTTCTTCGTCCATCTTGATATCGCCGCAACCGGATACGCAGCAAGTACCCATACCGCGGGCAACGACGGCTGCGTGAGAGGTCTGACCGCCGCGAACGGTGAGGATACCCTGTGCGTACTTCATACCTTCGATATCTTCAGGAGAGGTTTCCAATCTGACGAGTACGACCTTTTCGCCCTTCTTACCGCGTTCAGCAGCTTCTTCCGCCGTGAATACGATTTTACCGGCAGCCGCACCGGGAGATGCAGCGATACCCTTACCTACAACGTTATTCTTATCCGCACTCTTCAAAGCGGCGGGATCGAACGTGGGATGCAGGAGCATATCGAGAGACTTAGCGTCGATCTGCATCAGAGCTTCCTGTTCGGTAATCTTGCCTTCGTCGATGAGGTCGCAAGCGATCTTGATGGCTGCGGCAGCGGTACGCTTACCGTTACGGGTCTGCAACATATAGAGGTTGCCGTGTTCAACGGTGAATTCCATATCCTGCATATCTCTGTAATGATTTTCAAGAGTCTGACAAACGTTGGTGAACTGTTCGTATGCGCGAGGGAACTTGTTCGCCATTTCTGCGATGGGCATGGGAGTACGAACGCCTGCAACGACGTCTTCGCCCTGCGCGTTCGTCAAGAATTCGCCCATAAGGCCCTTTTCGCCGGTGGCGGGGTTACGGGTGAATGCAACGCCCGTACCGCAATCTTCGCCCATATTACCGAATGCCATCATCTGTACGTTGACTGCGGTACCCCAGCTGTAAGGGATATCGTGGTCCATACGGTAGATGTTTGCACGGGGGTTGTCCCAGGAACGGAATACAGCCTTGATTGCTTCAAAGAGCTGTACTTTGGGATCGTCGGGGAAGTCTTTGCCGAGCTGGTTCTTATATTCTGCTTTGAACTGGTTGGCAAGGGTCTTGAGATCGTCGGCGTTGAGTTCTACGTCGTACGTAACGCCCTTTTCTTCCTTCATCTTATCGATGAGTTTTTCAAAGTATTTCTTACCGACTTCCATAACGACGTCGGAGAACATCTGAATGAATCTTCTGTAGCAGTCCCAAGCCCAACGGGGGTTATTGGATTTTTCTGCAATCGTATTGACAACGGTTTCGTTCAAGCCGAGGTTGAGGATGGTATCCATCATACCGGGCATGGATGCGCGCGCACCGGAACGTACGGAAACGAGCAAAGGGTTTTCCTTATCGCCGAACTTCTTGCCGCAGATTGCTTCCATCTTTTCGATGTAAGTCATAATTTCAGCCTGAATGTCGGGATTGATCTGTCTGCCGTCTTCATAGTACTGCGTACAAGCTTCGGTAGAAATGGTGAAGCCCTGCGGAACGGGAAGACCGATATTGGTCATTTCTGCAAGGTTAGCGCCCTTACCGCCGAGGATTTCACGCATTTTTGCGTTACCTTCGGAAAAAAGGTAGCAATATTTTTTTGCCATAACAAAATTTCCTCCTGAAATCTTTTATTTCTGTTACCTTATTTTATTGTAATACATATTCAAAATTTTTTCAAGTATTTCAATGAAAAAAAACCGAAAAAAAATCTTTTTTTCAAAAAAAAACCGCTTTTTTCCGAGAGTGAAACGAGCCCTGCCCTACTTTTACCGTAAAGCGCTCCGATTAGGAAAACGGGCGAACGCTTTTTATAAAACGGTTAAAAGTTCCGCCAGGCTATGTATCGGCTCTTCCGTGCGGAAAGTAAAATAGCGGGAAAGCAATTTGATCGCCCTCTTTTTGCCGTCGTCCGTTTCCATGCCGGGGCAGTCCGTTCCGTCCGCTTTGCGCAATATATACAGAGTCGTCGGACTGACGCCCGCGCCCTTTTTACACGCGCCGCAAGTGAACGTGCCGGAGGGGAAGTCAAAGAAGATTTTTCTTTCCTCCCCGTCCCCTTCCCCGAGTTCCGCGCCGCAGTTTGCGCAGACGTCGCAGGAGAGTGCGTATCCCGCAACGGCAAGCGCCTTCCACAAAAATCCGACCAATGCGCCCGTTACGTTGCCCGTACACATATCGCGTAGCGCGCGGATTGCAAGAAAGAACAGGTCGGTTGCCCCGTCGCCCTCCGGCTGGATCACGTCGCAGACTTCGCAGACGGCGGACGCAGCGTAAAATGCCACGATGTCTTCCCGCAGTTCGTAAAATCCGTCCGCCTGCGTAACCGCCGTTACCGTATTTCTGCCCGATTTTTCCGCAAGCACGTATTCGGCAAAGCAGAAGGGCTGCGCCGCAAACTTCAACTTTGCGCCGTTTTTACGCACGCCCCGCAGAACCGCCGTGAGCTTTCCCCGTTCCGCCGTAAGCAGCGTTACGATTTTATCGTTTTCCTTATAGTCCGTTGCACGGAGCAACAGTCCGTTGACCTTATATTCCATATCCTTTGACTGTGAAAAGTCTGCGCAAAAATCGGCAGACTTTTCAAAAAATACTCCTTTATATTAACTTTTTATAGAGCATATAGTAGGAAAGGTTACCCGTTTCCTCAAACATACGCCACGCTATGTCTGCGGCGTCCTTGTTTTTCCCGATTTTCGACATTTATTTTGCCTCCCCACAAACAGTATGCGCAAAACGGGAGACGATATGCCCTACTTTTTGGACTTCTTTCTTTCCTGTTCCTGCAATTCCTTTAAAAGATCCGCATAGCCGTATTCCCGAATGAGTTCGGGTTTATCGCGCCAGTCCTCCTTGACCTTGACAAAGACGGACAAAAAGACCTTTGCGTCCAGGAATTTCTCCATATCCTTGCGGGCAAAGGACGTGGCTTCCTTTAAAGCCTGCCCCTGCTTGCCGATCAGGATTGCCTTATGGTTGGGCTTTTCGCAAACGATGGCGAGGTCGATATCGTACAGGTTGCCCGTTTCCCGTTTTGCAAACCGTTCCACCACGACGGCGATTCCGTGCGGAATTTCCTTATCGTACTTTAAGAGAATCTTTTCCCGCATGATTTCGGAAATCATAAAGCGTTCCGATTTATCGGAGATGATATCCTGCTCGAATATCTTGTCTCCCTCGGGCAACAGCGCAACGAGCGCCTTTTCCAGCTTGGCAATGTTCTTGCCCTTTCTTGCAGAAACGGGGAATATATCCGACTCGATACCGCCGTTTACGATTTTTACGATATCGCCCGGGATATTTTCTTCCGGCATGATATCCGTCTTCGTATAGGCGACGAGCATGGGCACGCCGTAGCTCTGATAGCGGGACATGAGCGCAATATCTTCCTCGGAAATGCCCTTATGCCCGTCCGTTACGAACAAAATCACGTCCACGTCCCTACCCGTCGTTTCCGTAGTCTTCATCATCATCTCCGAAAGCGCCGTGGACGCCTTATAGATGCCGGGCGTATCCACAAAGACGATCTGGTAGTCTTCCTTGGTCAGAACGCCCAGAATGCGATCCCTCGTCGTCTGAGGCTTAGGGGAAACGATTGCAACCTTTTCCCCGACCATTACGTTGATGAGCGTACTCTTGCCTGCATTGGCTCTGCCGATCACGGCAACATAACCTGCTCTCATATTTTTATTCTACTCCTTCTGTACGTTTTTAATCTCTGCTTATCTTCATTTTTTGCAGAACCGCTTCTTCCTTTTCCCGCATTTCGGCTTTGTCTTCGTCGGTCATATGGTCGTATCCGAGCAAATGCATAATGCCGTGCACTGCCAGATAATACAGTTCCCGTTTGTAGGAATGCCCGTATTCCTTTGCCTGTTCCTTGGCTCTGTCCTTACAGATGAGGATACTGCCCAAAAGCAGTCGGTTCTTTTCGTCCAAAGAACATTCCAGATCGGGGCAGGCACGTAACTGCCGCCCCTTGATTCCGTCCAGCATGGGGAAGGAGAGCACATCCGTTACGCTGTCCACGTTTCGTTGCGTGCGGTTGACCTCCCGGATTACCTCCTGCGATACGAAATCAATTTCCACCGCCAGATCGTAATCGGACGGCACGAAATCCTGCATAGCCTTTTGCAGCTTTCTCTTTTTGATTTTTCCGTAAACGTAAAATGCAGCCATTATCTTTGATTATCCTTTCTGGTAAATTGTCTGTTGGGGTACGCTACCCGGGAATGGAACATACTCGCAAGCGATTCCGTAAGTACTCGCCAGATATCCGTGAGTTCCTGTAACGTGATATTACATTCGTCAAACTGCCCGAGATCCAGCCTTTCATCCACGATGCCGCGGACGACTTCCCCGACCTTTTCCTGCGTGTTGACCTTTTCCGGGGCTTTTTCCTTTAAAGAACGGACGGCAGCTTCCGAGGAGTCGCAAAGCATGACGATGGCGGCAAGTTTGCTCTGCGGTTTGGGACCTTTGTAACTGTAATCGGACATATTCAGTTTTCTGCCGGGCGTTTGTTGCAAAGCCTTGTAATAAAAGGACTTGATGGGCAACGTGCCGTGATGCTCTCTGGCGATGTCGCAGAAGATCTGCGGCATATTCATCTTTTTTAACAGCGTATAGCCGTCCCCTGCGTGCGACTTGATGATGAAGGCGGAAGATTCCGGCGTCAGACCGTCATGCGGGTTCTCTCCGTGCTGGTTCTCCGCAAATTTATCGGGCGAGCGCAACTTGCCCACGTCGTGATAATAGGAAACGGCTCGGGCAAGGTCGGAATCTTCCCCGATCTCTATGGCGCAGGCTTCCGCAAGCTGCGCAACGGAAATGGAGTGGTTATACGTTCCGGGTGCCATTTCCCGCAATTTTTTGAGTATTTTGGACGAACCGCTCGTAAGCTCGTACATACGAAAGGTCGTATTGATACGGAAGATTTTTTCTAAAACGGCAAACAGCACGTAGAAAATGACAGCCGAACCGATTCCGCCCATCACGGAATAGAGGACAATCAACAACGGATCTATCCGATGATCCGAAAAGAAATTCAGCAACAGAAGCGAGCCGCACATGAGCAAAGCGGAAGCCATACCGACCATGATGGACGAGAAACGGGTACGAATACGACTGCAAATGAAAGTCGTAATCATAAACGTGACGAAGGTGGCAACCAGCATATTTTCCGAATCGAACGTCTGCCCGTATCGCACGCCGTACAGTTGCAAACGGCTGTCCGTTACGTATAAGATCAGGCAAAAGATAGAGGATACGAAGAGCGTTTCCTTTTCCCTGCGTTTTTCGCCGAGGCGGACTTCCTCTTTAAAATAGACTAAGAGCGCAATTAACGTAACCGGTCTGGCATAGGGATGCACCGCGTAACTCATAACGTACGCTACCGTCAACGCGATTACGAACAGGACGCCGACAATCAGAAACCGATTTAAACTTTCCTTATCCCGCTTTTGATGGCTCTGTTCGTCGTCAAAGTAATAATAAAAGGACATTGCCAAAAATAAGAGGAGTACGACGACGGTAATGTACAACAAATGATTGCTGTTTGTATGCCAGAAAGTCGGAAAATGCATAAAACCGCTTCCGTACCACGCCACAAGCAAAATAACGCCCAAACAAGCTACGGCAAAACAAAGCCCGACCAAACCGAGCAATATCCAGCCTTTCCACTGCTTTAATACGTCGAGCGGCTTCCCCTGTACTTCCCATACCCAGATGCCGTTCGTGCGCTCGTATTCTTTCTGCAGTTCATTCTGTTCCTTTTTTTGTTCCGCTTCCTCGCCGCGTTTTAAATGTGCAGACAGTACGTTTTTTCTGTTTTGCCTTTTCTTGGCTTTTTCCCGTTCTTCTCGTTCTTCCCGTTCTTTTTGCTTCTTTTTTTCCTCTTCGGTTTTTTCGTCTTTTACTTGTTCTTCCTCTTTCTTTTTCTTTTTTTCGTCTTTCTTTCGTTCCTTTTCCGCCACGGGCCTTACCTTGAGGGAGCTATCATTCTCCCTTCCCCCGTTCTCTTTTGCGCCTTCTTCCGTTTTTTTCTTTTCTTTCTCCGTTTCTGTGGTCGGTACCGCATCTTTCTTTTTTTCTTCCATAAGTACCCTCTTCGTTGTTTATTGATTCTTCTTTTCTTCTCTTTCGTACGCCTTGATGATCTGCATCACCAAAGGATGGCGAACCACGTCCTTATTGGTCAGCATACACACGGCAATTCCTTCTACGTTTTTCAGAATATTGACGGCGTGCGTCAATCCGCTCTTTTTTCCTTTGGGCAGGTCCGTCTGCGTCAGATCGCCCGTTACTACGATTTTACTGCCTTCCCCCATACGGGTTAAAAACATCTTCATCTGTTCCCGCGTGGAGTTTTGCGCTTCGTCTAAAATGATGAACGCATTGGAGAGCGTTCTGCCCCGCA
Source organism: uncultured Clostridia bacterium (assembly GCA_945833955.1). Classification (GTDB taxonomy): domain Bacteria; phylum Bacillota; class Clostridia; order Christensenellales; family Borkfalkiaceae; genus CAMAGA01. The sequence goes on along the minus strand of CAMAGA010000018.1, from coordinate 9,461 downwards.
TATAGGCAAGCGGAGCAATTTCAATCGTACCCTTTTCCATCAGCTTGGCGTACGTTTCCACGCCGAACATTTCCTGCAAGGCGTCGTACAGCGGTCTTAAATAGGGGTCGACCTTCGTTTGCAGATCGCCGGGCAAAAAGCCGAGTTTTTCCCCCGCTTCCACTGCGGGGCGGGTGAGTATGATCTTTTCCACCGCTTTGGATTTGTACGCCGCCACGGCAAGGCAGACCGCAAGGTACGTTTTACCCGTACCGGCAGGGCCTACGCCGAAAGTGACGGTGTTCTTACGGATCGCCTCCACGTATTTTTGCTGCCCGAACGTTTTGCAACGGATCGCCTTGCCGCGGGCAGTAACGGCTACCGTGCCGTCCGAAAGCTCCGCAATGTCCGTCCGTTGCCCTTCGCGCGCCATTTCTATACAGTATATCAGTTTCGTTCTGTCTATTTCCTCTCCGCCGGAAGCCACGGCAACCATGCTGTGCAAAACCTCCGCCGCCTTTTGGGCGGAATCTTCCTCCCCCGTGACGGAAATTTTCACGCCGCTGACGGAAGTCCGAACCCCGAACTCCTTTTCAATCGTTCCTAAATTCACGTCGAATATGCCCAGAACACGTTGCAACGTATCCAAAGAGCCTGCGTCTATCTCTATCGTAACCAAAATGTAACCTCCTGTATTAAGCCATATTGACGGAAAAAATCTTCACGTACGATATTTCCGCCTCGTAAATATACCGCTCCCCTTCCTTACGACATAGGACGGAAGAAGCGACGATTTCCCCGTCCGCCTGAATCCGCGCCATAGCCAGCGCAAATTCCTCCTTTCCCTCCGCGTCCGATTCGTAAGTGCCGAATGCTGTGCAAAGCGCCTCTATTTTGCCGACTGCCGTACCCCGATCCGCCTCTATGAGCACGGTATCCTCAGCAAAGGCGTCCCCTGCGGCAAGGCAAGCTCTGCCGCGCAAAACCACCACGGTGCGCACCACGCCCGCACGGTCGGCAACAAGGTCGCCCGTTTGCGCTAAAAAGGGTTGCGGCGTTACGTCCAGCCGCACGCTTAAAACGTGCCCCGAACGGGAAACGCTGCAAAATCCGATACCGGAAAGTTGCAAAACGCTCCGCTCTGCCGCGTCCGCCTTGGCGGCGGTATAGTAACTCGTTACCCCTAATTCGTTTTCTTCGAGTATTCGTAAAACGTCTTCCTGATAAAAACTGCCCGAACCCTGCACCCGAATGCGCAGTATCACGGGGTCGCCAAACGCCATGCACGCAAGCAAAAACAGCATTCCTACGATGCATCCGATCCGTTTTTGCAGCACGCCGAATACCTTTGCGCTTCCGCGTAAACTTTTCCTGCTTATATTATAACATACATTTTCAAAAATAGCAAAGACTTTTTTTTCATCTTTTGCTTTTATGCAAAATTGTACGGTGTTTTTATCCGTTTTTTTTAAATCGGAAAAGGAAATTTTTGCCCGAACGAGCTTCCCCGCAACCGTTTCTATGCCGACGCACCGCACGCAGATTTCCACCGTCATTCCGAACATCTCGCCACCCCGCATACGTTGCCGCTGATCCACATATCCCCGTCCGCAAACGAGCGGATGCACAGGCATTCGCCCGAAACGACCAAAGTACCCTTTCCCGCACGAACGCAGATTCGGTCGGGAGTAAAGGAAAGTACCGCCTTTACGCTTTCTATGTAAGCGGCGCAACCGTCTAAAACGACGTACCTTGCCCCGACGAACGCCATTTCTTCCGCACCGATCTTTTCTAAAATTTCACCCAGCAGTCTCATGCAACCTCCGTTTTTTAACCAAAGACTCTATTTTACTGTATGCGGAGGCGCAGTAAAACAATACCAAAAAATTCCGTCTTCGGTGAGCCGAAAACGGAATCAAGCTTAAAAACGCAGGGGAATTTCGTGGACGACCTGCCGAAGCCAAAGAATAAACTCTTCGTAGCCGCCCGAAAAATAAAAGATCATTGCGCCGATTGCCAATACGGCCGAAGCGATTGCCAAAGCTATCCACATTGCCTTAAAATAGTTTTTACGGCTGTCGTTGCCGATAAAACAAAATACGATGGCTACGATTATATTCACTACGGGTATCATCAACAAAGCCCATAATCCCAGCCATTGCGCTACGGAAACGGGACGATCGACTTTTTCCTTTTGCGTGCCTGCGTCCTGACTGATATTTTCATTCATTGCCTATTACCTCCGTATCGGTATTTTGCGTAACCGATACGGATTTTATGCAAGGGTTCAGGCGTTACTCTACGCCGTGTGCGGACGCCGCGTCTTCCCCAACGTCCGCCGCCTTGGAAGAACTGCCGTATATCGCAAATTCCTCCTCCAGATCGAAATCCTCTTCCGACCCGATGATGGCGAGCTTGGAAACGGAAACTTCGTAAGCGGTCATCGTTTTCGTTTCCGTTTCGCTGATCTTTTTCTGATATTCCCGACTCTGTATTCTGCCGGACAGCGCGATCCGCTCCCCCACCTCCAGATGTTTGACGAATCTTGCATTTCTGCCCCATGCGATGCAGGGGATATAATCCGACTTATTGTAGGAACGGTTGACCGCAATCAACAGATCCGCGATTTCCCGATTGAACGGAGTCGTGCGGTAAACGGGCGGCTTACAGATATAACCGCTCAGTATTATGTTGTTGGGGTTTTTCGCCGCTTCGCCCTGCGGCAATTCCCGCACGAAAACCGTCAGCATCAACCTCGATTTGCCGTTTTCGATTTTATTGTAACTGCGGAACTGCCCCACTGCGGAAATAAACGCCCCTTTATGCAGACCGCCGTCCTCCATTAACCGTTCGGAAACGGTTACGGGCAAAATATCCGCCTGACCGGAAAGTCGTAACACCCGCACGAAAAATTCATAAAAGCTTTCCCCGTAGACCTCGTGAGAAAAGACTGCTTCGCTTACGATCTCCCCATAAATATAAACCTTGTTGCTCTTCTCCGATTCGTAATTCATAGTACCCTCCAGATGATAGTATTTCGTTTGCTTCCTTTAAGAAGCGGTATTCGGGATCTGCCGTCCTGCATGGTCGATGGTGTAGTTTTCCCGATAGATGAGCTCACCGATGGGCACGAAAGTATATCCCCGATTGATGAGCGTATCCAAAATCAAAGGCAAAGCCTCCGCCGTGTGTAAGCCGTTATTGTGGCATAAAATAATCGACCCCGGTTGCACGCCGTTGATGACCCGAAGCGCAATGTCCGTAGCGGAAAGGTCCTTCCAATCCAGCGAGTCCACGTCCCACTGTATCGTGTAATAGCCCGACTTTTGCGCCGTCTCTATTAAAAGATCGTTATAATCTCCGTAAGGCGGGCGAAAGAGATTTACCTTTTCCCCCGTGACGGATTCGATCGCCTGAGACGAAGTTGCCAGTTCGGCTTCTATTTCCGATTCGGAAAGTTTACTCATATAGGAATGCGTTGCGCTGTGCGTGCCGATCTCGTTGCCGAAGTAACGGATCTTTTTTACGTAGTCGGGATATTTTTTCGCCCAGAATTCCACCATAAAGAAGGTAGCCCGAACGTCCGCCGCGGCAAGGTTGCGCAGGATTGCGTCGGTGTGCTCCACACCCCACGCACAGTCGAAAGAAATGGCGATTTTCTTTTCTTCCGTCTGCACGGAGTATATGGGCAACTTTGCCGAAAGTCCTGCGTACACCATTGCCGTGAGCGCAGATTGAATGCCTATGGCAACTGCCACGATGCATACGACAATACATATCAGGTGCAGATGCCGAAAACGAAAACGAACTCTTTGCATTTGATTTCCTCTATTATAACAATATAAAAATGTCAGGTTTTGTCTGCTTTTTTGGAATTTTACGAAGCATCGTCGAAAACCAAAAAAACTTTCGGTACGCAAAATATATATGCACCGAAAGTTTTGTATATGCTCATTTTTGAATCGGAATATAAAACAAAAACCCGTCGGTTGCAAGGTAATTCAACCGACGGGTTATCCGCAATAAAAATTATTTCTTGATATTTTTCAGAATTTCCTCAAACGCTATGCGCATCTTTTCCATTCTTGCAGTGGCTTCCGCTTCGTTTTTCGCGGTTACGGAATAATAAATTTTCAGCTTGGGTTCCGTTCCGGAAGGTCTTACGCAAATAAACGAACCGTTTTCAAATTCGTAATATACGCAGTTGCACTTGGGAATATCCATCTCCTGCTTTTCGCCCGTTTCGTATACGAGGCGCGTTGCGGCGGAATAATCGCGCATGGCGGACACGTTGAAAATATCCACCTTTTCCACACGGACCGTTTTGAGCGCGTCCACGACGGCGTTCATTTCCTTCATCGCATTCAAGCCCCTATACTGTATGGATACGTTTTTATCCAGCACGTAACCGTAGGTGTCGTAAATTTCCATGAGGCGGTCGTAAACCGTTTTGCCCTTGGCGGTGTAATAGCATACCATTTCCGCACAGAGCATGGACGCTACGACGGCATCTTTGTCCCGACTGCCCTGCGTACCGCGCAGGTATCCGCAACTTTCTTCAAAGCCGAACACAAAGGTGTTGGAACCCGTTTCCTCAAACTGTTGAATCTTTTCCCCGATAAATTTGAACCCGACGGGAACTTCTATCAGCTTGACGCCGAAAGCGCGGCAGATCTTTTTTGCCATACCCGTGGTAACGAAGCTCTTAACGACTGCCGCATTCTCCGGCAGGTTCTCTTCTTCCTTGAGTCTCGTCAGGATGTAGTCGAGCAGCAATATGCCCGTCTGGTTGCCGGAAAGGGCGGTAAATTCGCCTTCCTTGTTTTTGATGGCTACGCCGAGTCTGTCGGAATCGGGGTCGGTACCGAACACTACGTCCGCATGAATATTATTGGCAAGCGCAATACCCATGGCAAGCGTTTCCTTAAATTCGGGATTGGGCACCGCTACGGTAGAAAACTCCGTATCCTTCGTCGTCTGTTCCTCCACTACGGTAACGTTGATGCCGAGCTTTTTCAAAATCGTGGTTACGGGAACGTATCCGCTGCCGTGTACGGGCGTATAGACGAGTTTTAAGTCCTTGCCTACCTTTTTGACCGCTTCTTTGGAAAGGGCTAACTTTTCCAGTTCCTTATAGTAACGGGAATCCACCAAGGAAGGCACTTTGGAAATGTATAAACTCGATTCACCGGCTTCTTCTATGGAAAGGTAATCGGTAATTTTGCCGATATATTCCACTACCTTTGCAGTGGGTTCGGGGGACATCTGCGCGCCGTCTTCCCCGTAAACTTTATAGCCGTTGTATTCCTTGGGATTATGGCTGGCAGTAATCATGATACCGGCAACCGTTTGCAGATCGCGCACCGCAAACGAAAGCATGGGTACGGGATGCACGTCGTCGAAGATATACGCCTTGATTTTATTGGCGGCGAGCACGCCTGCCGCAGTACGGGCAAACAGTTCGGAATTGCGGCGGGTATCGTAGGAAATCACGACGCCCTTTTTCATGGCGGCAGAACCCAAGGACTTGATATATTCCGCAAGCCCCTGCGTTGCTCTGCGCACGGTATAAATATTCATCATATTCGTACCGTAGCCGATAATGCCGCGCATACCGGCAGTACCGAATTCCAACTCTGCGCCGAATCGGTATTCGATTTCCTTTTCATCGCCCTTTATTTCTTCCAATTCCGCTTTTCCCTCCGGGCAAAGGCAAGGATCGGAAAGCCAGGTATCATAAACTACTTTGTAATCCATTTTATCCTCCATAGGAACTTGCGTTCCTTAGCAATACGTTATTAAAAGGATAGACTCCTCCTTATTTTTATTATAATATGAAAAGTTGAAAAAGTAAATACTTTCTTGAAAATTTTTTTTACTTTTAAAGTCGAAATGCACAAATCAGCGTATAAATTAACCCCAAAAAGCCCGTAATCGGGTAAAGATAGGTCACGAGATTGCTCAATCCGAAAAAAGATATACCCACCGCGCAAGCCAATACAGCCAATCGGGAAAGGGTAGCCCGTTTCTTTTTTTGAAAAAACTGCCATACGGGGTAATAGTCGGCGGCAAGACTCGTCAATACGGCTACCGTTGCCAGAATCGGGAACAGCACGCCGCTTTGCAATACAACGACCAGCGGCATGGGCGCAAGCGCAACGTTATCCCCTGCGTTGCGAATGGCGCAGAGCGCAACGCCTGCCAGCGCCCCGACGGTAAGCGTTGCCAAAAATGCCGAAAGCGTACCGTGCCTTGCGGTGCTTCCCATGTCCGTTAAAAGCGGTATGGCAGGCAAAACGTTCATGCCCGAATACAGCACGGCGAAAAGGACGGAATAAAAGGCGTTATAACCCGACGGCTTCGGGTAAGAAAAATCCCCCTTACGAAAGAGTAAAATCAACATAGTCAGGATGAGCACGGGCACGAAAACGAAATTGAATTTGCCGATGCCGCGCTCCCCGCCCCTGCAAACGCAGACCGTAACCGCAAACCCGAAAGGGAGCAGAAAGGGAAAACCCGGAAAAAGCATGGAGGAAAGTTCCCGAAGCCCTGCAAACATGACGGCGGAAGAAACGAAAGAATTTAAGAGAAATACGGTTTTTACCGCCTTTTCCCGTTTTCCGAAAACCTTCCGTTGCATTCCGTCAAAACCGTTGCACCTTTTGCCGGCGAAGAGGAAAAAGGCAATCATACCGAAAGAAACCAGCGACATGAGCAATAGGTACGGCAAAAAACCCCGATCGGGAAAGAACCGAACGAGTTCCGCACCGCTGATAAACCCTGCCCCGACGATACTGCCGATAATCACGAAAACCACAAAAAAAACGGACTGCTGCATACGTTCATTGTATGCGCCGTCCGCTTTTTCATATGTTACCATTTTATTCTTCAAAAAGCTATTTTGCACCGTTCCGTTTTTGCGCCGTTCGCTTTCCCGTACGTTACCCTTCGTCTTGCAGGCAGATACCCCGATCCCGGAGCCACGCAATCGCCATATCCATCCATTCGGGCATTTTGGAGCTGGCTTTGGGCAGATTGTCCGTACCGAACACGAGCTGATCCCCTCGGGAAAGTCCGTGCAGCCCCTTTTCGTATATGACGAGGGAAAAAGGCACGTCGTTCTCCTCATAGGCGTCCGCCATCAGCAGGCTGTTTTTTACGGGAACGAGGTCGTCCCCATAGGTTGCCCAGATAAACGCAGGGGAACTTTCTTCCGTAACCCGTTTTTCCAAGGAAAGATAGGAAATGAGCTCTTTATTTTCCGCACCGCACAGATTCACAAAGGAATCGTGATGTCCTTTGACGCCGCCGGTAATCACGGGGTAGGACAGCACGACCGCTTCCGGACGGACAAATGCCTTGCTTTCCCCGAATACATCCAAAGATTCGTCGTCAAAGAGCGTGGCAAGCATGCCGCAGAGGTGTCCGCCTGCGGAGAAGCCGGTTGCAGAAACGCAATCGCAATAGATTTTCAATTTATCGGCATTTTCGCGGATATAAATCATCGCCATCGCCGCTTCCTTGAGTTGCGTGGGATGATGAATTCCTTCCCCGCAAGAATAATTGAGCAAAAAGCAATTGAATCCCGCATTGAGGTAGCGCATGACGACCGGCTCCCCCTCCCGTTCGGAAACGAACCAATACGCGCCGCCCGGAATGACGAGCATGGCAGGGAATTTGCCTCTTCCCTTTGCCTTCTGCACCCGTTCCATCACGTAACAGGTCAGATAGCCGTTATTCGCATTGCCCCGTTCCATATCAAAGTATTCATAAAGATCCACCGTAAAAACCCGCATACACGATTACTCCCCGTAAAAACATTACCCTTATTATACTCTGAAATGCGATAGAAATCAACCCAAACGGAAGCATTCTTTAAGAATTTTCCAATATTTTTTTCAGGAATCTGCCCGTATAGCTTTCTTCGCAGGCGGCAACCTGTTCGGGCGTGCCCGTCGTTACGATCTCTCCGCCCATATTGCCGCCCTCCTTGCCGAGGTCCACGACATAATCCGCCGTTTTGATGACGTCTAAATTATGCTCGATGATGATGACGGTATTGCCGGCGTTGCGCAGACGGAAGAGTATCTTGATCAGCTTATCCACGTCGTAGGAATGCAGACCGGTCGTCGGTTCGTCTAAGATATACACCGTTCTGCCCGTGGAACGCTTGGCAAGTTCGGTGGCAAGTTTCACACGCTGCGCTTCCCCTCCGGAAAGCGTAGTTGCCCTCTGCCCCAGCTGAATATAGCCGAGCCCCACGTCCACCAGGCTCTGCAGTTTGTTGCGGATAGGCGCAATATTGGCAAAGAAGTCGTAGGCTTCGTCAATCGTCATATCTAAAACGTCGGAAATGCTCTTGCCCTTATACTTGACTTCCAGCGTCTCACGATTGTACCGCTTGCCGCCGCAGACTTCGCAGGGCACGTAGATATCGGGCAAAAAGTGCATTTCTATCTTTAAAATGCCGTCACCGAAGCAGTGTTCGCATCTGCCGCCGCTGATATTGAAGGAAAACCTGCCTGCTTTATAGCCTCGGGACTGCGCGTCCGCGGTTGCCGCGTACAATTCCCGAATCGCCGTGAACATACCCGTATAGGTAGCCGGATTGCTGCGGGGCGTTCTGCCGATGGGCGACTGATCGATGCAGATGACGTTATCAAAGTTTTCCAGTCCCTCCGCCCCGTCAAAATCGCCTTCCTCCAAATGCGTTCTGTGCAATGCGTTGGAGAGCGCAGGGTAAATGATTTCGTTGACGAGCGAACTCTTGCCCGACCCGGAAACGCCCGTGATGACGGAAATGAGCCCGATCGGCAAGGATACGTCTATATTTTTCAGGTTGTTCTGACGGCACCCTTTTACCGTGAGCATACGCCCGTCCGACTGCTTACGCTCGGCAGGCACCTCGATTTTTCTGCGCCCTGCCAGAAAGTCGCCCGTAATCGAACGGGGTTCCGCCATGACGTCCGCTTGCGTACCGCAGGCAACCACCTCTCCGCCGTGCACCCCCGCTTTGGGTCCGACGTCCACCAGATAATCCGCCGCGCGAATGGTGTCTTCGTCATGCTCCACCACGATGAGCGTATTGCCCAAGTCCCGCAATCCCTGCAGCGAATGCAAAAGCTTTTCGTTATCCCGTTGGTGCAAGCCGATGCTCGGCTCGTCCAGAATATACAATACGCCGGTGAGCGCACTGCCGATTTGCGTGGCAAGCCGAATACGCTGCGCTTCGCCACCGGAAAGCGTTTCGCTGGAGCGGGCGAGCGTGAGGTAATTCAAGCCCACGTTGCGCAAAAATTGCAGTCTTGCCCGGATCTCCTTTACGATGCCTGCCGCAATGGCGGTCTGCGTGGGCGTCAGGCGGAGGTTTTCCACAAAGTCAAACAGATCGTCCACGGATAAATTGCAGAGATCGTCTATATTTTTATCCTGAATATAGACGGATAACGCTTCCTTTTTCAACCGCTTGCCCTTGCAGGCGG
>CAMAGA010000017.1 GCA_945833955.1 uncultured Clostridia bacterium | reverse complement strand
CGCAAAACGGCTGGGGGAATCAGCCGAACGGCTATCCGCAAAACGGCTGGGGGAATCAACCGGGCGGCTATCCGCAAAACGGCTGGGGTGGATATAATCCGCCGCAACGGAACGGAAAGGAAAGGGCTATGTCCATATGCCGATGCAATAATTGCAATAAAACGTTCTATTCCAGCCAGAGTAAGGACGGGGCTTGCCCTTACTGCGGCAGCCGTAACGTCATGTTGGACGAGCTTTAAATATAGCTGAAAAAGTTGTGAAAAATTTGTGCAAGTGTTTTTACGGAATTTTCCCAAACAGGGATAAAAAATGCTTGCAAAGTTTTATGCACTATGGTATAATTTGAGTACACTTAATATGAAAGTTAAGTTGGGAGCGGGAAAACTCTCAACTTTTCTTTATGTAACGGAGGTATACAGTGAATTTCAAAACGGTGGATGAGATCCGTCAGGCGATTGCGCCTGTTGCGGAAAGCATGGGCGTTGAAATCGTGGATCTGGAATGGAAACTCGGAGCCGATCCCGCGCTGACGGTGTTTATCGAAACGGAGGACGGGGTGGATCTGGATACTTGCGCAGCGTTTAACAACGCAGTCGACCCCGTATTGGAGGAGTTTGACCCCACGTTCGGCGTGCCTTATACCCTGAATATTTCCAGCCCCGGACTGGACAGACCCTTTAAAACGGAACGGGACTTTGCGCGGAATATCGGTTCGGACGTGGAAATTAAGCTGTATGCGCCTATCCGCGGCAAAAAATTTTTAGAAGGAACGCTGGCCGATTTTGACGAGAGCAGCGTTACGATTGAAACGCCGCAGGGAATGCAGAAGTTGGAAAGAAGCAAAATAGCCAAAATCAATAAAGCGATCGGCATTTGAAAACATTTACACACCGAGAAGTAAAGACGGACGAAACAGTCAAAGGAGTATATTATGGCCGGAAGAAGAGGAAAGAAAACGGAAGAACCCGTAAATTCTGGAGAAGACTTTTTTAACGCATTGGCGGATTTGATGGCGGAAAAAGGGCTTTCCCGCGAAGAATTTCTGATTACGATGCAGAACGCTTTTACGTCTGCTTATAAAAAACAGTACAGCAGCAACGGCGAAGTGAAAATCACTTTGAACGATGCGGAAAACAAAATGATCTGCAAAATGTGCCGCTACGTTGTAGAAGAAGTGGAAGATAAAGATAAAGAAATTTCCGTAGAAGACGCTAAAAAAATAGACCCCCGTTACGAAGCCGGTGACGTAATCGAAAAGGAGTTCGACCCCTCCGCATTCGGCAGAGTCGCCGCGCAGGCTGCAAAACAGGTCATCATGCAAAAACTGCGGGAGACGGATAAAACGAGAGCCATGCAGGAATTTTCTTCCCGGGAAGGGGAAATGCTGGAAGGTACGATCCGTAAAGTGGACGGAAAAGTCGTATACATCGACCTCGGGAAAGTGGAAGGCGTGCTTTATGAAAGCGATCAGGTAAAATCGGAAACCTATACCGTAGGCGATCGCATCAAGGTATACGTCAAGCGGCAAAGCGCCAAAAATGCAGGCAAAAATACTTCTGCCGTGGCCGTTTCCAGAACGTGCGGCGAACTGGTGGAACAGCTCTTTAAGGAAGTCGTTCCCGAAATACAGGAAGGCAAAGTAGAAATCAAGGCTTCCGCAAGAGACGCAGGGCTCCGTACCAAAATCGCCATTCACAGCAACGACCCGCACGTTGACCCCGTCGGCGCGTGCGTCGGCACCAAAGGTTGCAGGGTCAATCAGGTTGTGGAAGAACTCGGCGGAGAAGAAAAGGTGGATATCATCGTATGGAGCGAAGACCCCTTGGAATTTATCTGCAAAGCGCTTTCCCCTGCCAAGGTAATCGACGTAATTCCCCTGCCGAATGAGGAAAAGTCCGTGATTGCAGTCGTGCCGGACGATAAGCTTTCCCTGGCGATCGGCAGAAGCGGTCAGAATGCAAGGCTCGCCGTGAAACTGACGGGCTGGAGAATAGACGTAAAATGCGAATCGGATATGATCGGTTCCGAGTATTATACGGATAATCCCGAATCGGGAGAGGAAGAATAAACCGTAGCATGGTAAAGATAAAAAAAGAACCGCAACGGCAGTGCATTGCTTGCCGGTTGCTCAAAGATAAACGGGGAATGCTTCGCATCGTTCGTTCGCCGGACGGGAATTTTTCGGTAGACAAAACGGGCAAGGCTTCCGGCCGAGGCGCGTATATATGCCCTTCGGCGGAATGTGCCTGCAAGTTGAAAAAGCAACGTCTGCTCAATAAAATCTTTTCCTGCGAAGTACCCAAAGAAATATACGACCGGGTGGAGGAACAACTGCTTGCCGAACAACAGTAAAGTTTTTTCATATATAGGTTTCGCCAAACGCGCCGGTAAACTTTCTCTCGGTTTTGTGGCGGTGGAATCGGAAAAGAAGGGAGTAGAGCTGTTGCTCTTATGCGGCAGTACGTCGGAAAATTCCGTAAAGGTTGCCCGTAAGATACAAAACAGACTGCATTGTCCTATGCTGGTCTGTAAGGAAGAACGGCTGGAAGACTACGTTTGTAAACCGGAATGCAAAATTGCGGCGGTGAAGGATAAAAATCTTGCAAAAGCGATTATGGATTTTGTCGATAGTGGATTTATTTATATGCGGGAGGATAACTGACGAATATGGCTACTAAACCTGAAACCAGAAAAAAGTACGAACATGCGGAAAAGCTGGGTAAGCTGATCGGCAACGACGGAACGAAGAAATTGATGGAAGACGTAACGGGTGCGGAAAGACGCGCCAAGGACTTGTTGGGTCGCCTTGCCCGCAATGCGGAATCCATGAAATCTGCCGAAGCGAAAGATACCGTCGCAAGAAAAACAGAGGATAATTTGCCTGTACCGGAAAATACCGCTCCGGAGTCGGTTACGGTGGAATGGAATACTCCCGTTGCAGAAACCGTTTCCGCAACCGAAAACAGAGAGGAAGCGAAAGAGGCGCCTTTTGTAAAAGAGGAACCCTTGGAGGCAACCGTACCTGCGGCAACGGAAGATAAACCCGCAGAAAAGGCAGAACCCAAAACGGAAGCGCCCGCCGCTCGGGAAGAACCGAAGGTTGAAACGCCCGCCGATCGGGAAGAGCCGAAGGCGGAAATGCCTGCGACCGTAAAAGCCGAAGAGGCGGAAAGACCGACGGAACCCGTTTTGGAGAAACAAGAGACAAAAGCGGAAACAGAGACTGTATCCGCAGAAGAGGAAAACGCTGCGAAAGAAACCGCATCGGAAGAAAGAGAATCGGATATGCAGAAGAATCAGCAAAAGAATACCGAAAAAGAGAAGCAAAAACCTGTAACGGAACAGACGCCTGCCGCCAAGGAAGAAAAATTACCTTCCTTTATCAAGCGCAGACCGACGGAAGAAGAAAAGCAGAGCGATAAATTGCCTTCCTTCATCAAACACCGTCCGACCGAAGAGGAAAAGAACGCGCCTCGCAACGCAGGAGCGCAACGGGACGTCAAAGCCGACGGAGCGCAGCAGCGTATGCCCAAAGCGCCTCGCCTCGGCCCCGACGGTAAGCCGTTGCCGCCGAGAGAGGCAAGAGCGCCCCGCTTGGGCCCCGACGGCAAGCCGTTGCCGCCGAGAGCGCCCCGCTTAGGCCCCGACGGTAAGCCGTTGCCGCCGAGAGATCCCCGTGCCGCAAGAACGGGCGTACCCGGCGAAAGACCTTTTGCTCCGCAGGCTCCGAGAACGCCCGAATCCATGATGAAGAGCGCAGACGCATCCGTACTGCCCATGAAGGACGCCAAAAAGAACAACTTTGCGGAAAACAAGAAGAAGGCGCCCACTTACGATAAGTCGGAAAAGAAGCCCATTTCCAAGCGCGCGCTCATCAAACAGCAAGGTTTGTCCGTAGAAGATTTTGACGAAGATAAGAGCGGCTATCGCAAGATGCGCGGCGTAAAGAAGGAAAAGAAGCAGGAATCCCAGCGTATCCGCATTGAAAAGGTCGTTTTGGAATCCCGTGAAATTTCGATTAAGGACCTTTCCGAAAAGCTCGGCATCACCGCGGTGGAAATCACCAAGCGTCTCTTTAAAGAAAACATCATGAAGACGATCAACGAAACGGTGGATTTCGATTACGCCGAATTGATCGCCGCCGATCTGGGCATCGAATTGGAATATAAGCCGCCCAAGACGGCAGAAGATATTCTTGCCGACGTGCATAACACGGACGACGACATTTTAGAAGACAATCTGGAAAAACGCGCGCCCGTCGTTACCGTTATGGGCCACGTAGACCACGGTAAAACTTCCCTTCTGGACGCCATTCGGAATACGAACGTTACTTCCGGGGAAGCCGGCGGCATTACGCAGCACATCGGTGCGTATTCCGTAACCGTAAAGAGCGAAGGGGAGGACAGACAGATCACCTTCCTCGATACGCCCGGACACGAAGCGTTTACGGCAATGCGTGCAAGAGGCGCGCAGGTTACCGACGTAGTCGTACTCGTCGTAGCTGCGGACGACGGCGTTATGCCGCAAACGGTGGAAGCAATTAACCACGCCAAGGCGGCAAACGTGCCCATCATCGTGGCAGTCAACAAGATGGATAAGCCGGGCGCAACGATGGACCGCATCAAGATTGACCTGATGAACTACGGCCTCGTACCCGAAGAATACGGCGGAGACACCATGCTCTGCCCCGTATCCGCCAAGACGGGCAGAGGTATAGACGACTTACTGGAAGCGATTCTGCTTTCCACCGATATCCTCGATCTCAGCGCCAACCCGAACAGAGAAGCGCAGGGTACGATCATCGAAGCCAAGCTCGACAAGGGCAAGGGCCCCATGGCATCCGTGCTCATCCGCAACGGTACGTTGCATACGGGCGACAGCGTCATTTCCGGTACCACGATGGGTAAGATCCGTGCCATGACGGACGACAAGGGCAGACTGGTCAAATCCGCAGGCCCTTCCATGGCGGTTTCCATCCTCGGTCTGGAAGAAGTGCCCAATGCAGGCGACACCTTCTTTGCGGTAGAACCTTCCCTGATGAAGAAGGTAGCGGAAGAAAGAAAGACCAGAGAAAGAGAAGCCATGATTCAGGAACAGAGCCACGTTACGCTGGACGACTTGTTCGGCAAGATTTCCGAAGGCGAAGTCAAAACGCTCAACCTGATCGTCAAGGGCGACGTGCAGGGCTCGGTAGAAGCGGTCAAGCAGTCCGTTGTCAAGCTTTCCAATGAGGAAGTCAAGGTTGCCGTTATCCACTCCGGCGCAGGTGCCATCACCGAATCCGACGTCATGCTTGCCGACTCTTCCAATGCGATCATTCTCGGCTTCAACGTTCGTCCCGACGCCAACGCCAAGACGCTTGCGGAACGCAACAAGGTAGACGTCCGTTCCTATCGCATCATTTACGAATTGCTCGACGATATAGAAGCGGCGTTAAAGGGTATGCTTACGCCCAAGTATCAGGAAGTCTATATGGGCAAGTGCGAAGTACGCCAGACCTTCCGCATTACGGGCGTGGGAATGGTTGCAGGCTGTTACGTTCTGGACGGCAAGATTCTCCGCGGTTGCAAGCTTCGTATTTATCGGGAAGACGTCATGATCGTCGAAGGCAACGTACAACAGCTCAAGCGGTTCAAGGACGACGTAAAGGAAGTCAATGCAGGCTTTGAATGCGGTTGCGCCATCGAAGGCTTTGACGGCATCATGATCGGCGATATCATCGAGTGTTACTCTATCGAACAAATTCAACGCTAAATCCGATAGCGAATAACGGCGTAGGAACGTTATTCGCTATTTATATAAAATCAAAAAAAAGGAAAAAATAAAATTATGGGAAAAGTAAAGAGAACCGACCGCCTGACGGGGGAATACCGTCGGGAAATATCGGCAATTATAGAAAAAAAGATGCGGAGCCGCTTTCCGGAAATCACGGGGATCGTCAGCGTTACCGACGCCGCAGTCGCTCCCGACCTGAAAAATGCGACCGTATACGTCAGCATTTACTCCAAGAGCGAGCAAGCCAAAAAGACGACTTTCGATTGTCTTGTAAAAAATGCCGGCTTTATCCGCCACGAACTGGCGCAGGTCATGCGTATGCGCACCGTGCCCATGCTCCGTTTTGCAATGGATAACAGCATGGAATACGGCAATCACATCGAGCAGATTTTAATGGATATCCGCAAGGAAGAAGAGGAAAGAAACGCCGCTTCGGGCGAAGCATCCGACGACGAAAAATCCGACGACGAAAAATCCGACGACGAAGAATCCGACGGTACGGAAGACGAGGAATAAGCCATGGCGAGAGAAAACGATATGACGGAGTTTGCAAGGGAACTTGCCAAGGCGCAAAAGATAGCCGTTTTCTGCCATATGCGGCCCGACGGCGATACGCTGGGCGCGGCGGGCGCAACGTATCGGATATTGCAAGCTTTGGGCAAGCGGGCGTATATCGTCTGCGCCGACCCCGTTCCCGAAAAATTTTTATATTGGGAGCTGTACAAAAACGTGCATACGGAAATCCCGACGGGTTGCGATACCTTCCTTGCGGTGGATTGCAGTACGGAGGAGCGCATGGGGGATGCGGGTTACGCATTCAGAACCTTCCGTGGCAGAAAGTTCAATATCGACCATCATATCTCCAATACCTATTATGCGGATTATAACTACGTAGAGGAGCGTTCCGCCTGTTGCGAACTCATTTACGAACTGGCCGTTGCCATGGGCATTACTCCGGACGCCGTTGCGGCGCAGAGCCTGCTTTTGGGTATCTGTACGGATTCGGGCTCGTTTTCCCACTCGGACGTAAACGAACGCACGCTTGCCATTGCCGCAAAGTTGTACGGCTGCGGCGCGAATATGGAAGAAATCAGCTATAACCTGTTCAAAAAGCAGACGAAGGTACGTATGCTCCTGTCCAACCTGACTATGCCGACGATGCGGTTTTACCATAACGATCGCTTTTCCGCCATCGTGGTCACCAAAAAGAATCTGGAAAGGGCGAACGCTTTGCCTTCCGACAGCGAAGGGTTCGTGGATTACCTGCTCACGGTGGATACGGTGGAAGTTGCCGCCTGCCTGATGGAAATGAAGCCGGAGCAGTATAAAATTTCGTTGCGGTCCAAAGGACCGGACGTAAACGCGGTTGCTTCCTGTTACGGCGGCGGCGGGCACGTTCTGGCTTCCGGTTGTATGATCCAAGGGGACTTGGAGGAAGTTTTAGATAAGCTTTCCTATACGGTGGGGCAATATTTGGAAGATTAAACTATGAAACAGGGATTTATCAATATCAACAAGGCGAGCGGCGATCCCTCTACCCGTCCCGTAGGGCAGATGAAGCGTTGCACGCATATGCCTTGCGGCCACATGGGTACGCTGGATCCGTTGGCAAGCGGCGTTCTGCCCGTCGGCGTAGGCAGGGCTACAAGGCTCTTCGATTATTTTCTGGATAAGAAAAAGACGTATATCGCCACCTTTCTCTTCGGGGAGGATTACGATACGCTGGATATTACGGGTCGGCTTTCCAAGACGGGCGGATACGTGCCGACCAAGGAAGAAGTTGCTTCCGTATTGCCGCAATTTATCGGGGAAATCGGGCAGGTTCCGCCCAAGTTCAGCGCAAAGTGCGTGAACGGCAGGCGGGGTTACGAGCTTGCCCGCAGCGGCGTGGACTTTGAGCTTGCCGCCAAAACGATCAGGATTGACGATATAGAGCTGTTGGATATAAAAGACAACGCCTTCCGCTTTGCAATCGACTGCGGCGGCGGCACGTATATCCGTTCGCTCGGCAGGGATATTGCGGCAGCCGTCCACACGACGGCGGCAATGAGCGCCCTGTGCCGCACGAGAAGCGGCGTCTTTACCATAGAAAAAGCCGTGCCCATGGAACAGATTACGGAAGAAAATGTGGAAAGCTATATCGTTCCCACGGAAGACGTTCTGCCCTTTGCAAGGATAAGCTTAAACGATGCGGCGATGCGGAAAATTCTGTGCGGCGTACCCGTTTTGGCAGATTATGCGGACGGGCTTTACAAGCTGTTCCTTTCGGACGGGTCGTTCTACGGCGTGGCGGAAGTGCAGTCGGGTTTGGCAAAGGTGAAAATAAAACTATGTTGATTGCGGAATACGGCAAGGGACGGGATTTTTGCGCGGCATACGACTCGTGCGTGCTCGTGCTCGGCAGTTTCGACGGCGTGCATAAGGGGCACGCAACGCTCATAGAGCAGGCAAAAAAATTGCGTCTGCCCCTTGCGATTATGACGATTTACGGCAAAAGGGGAGAGCCCTTTCTGTTTGACCGCTCGGAACGGGAAAAAGCGTTCGAGGCGGTCGGGGCGGATATCGTCTATTCGATGGATTTTGACGATTGCCTGCGGAATACTTCCGCCGAGGATTTTTTAAAGTGCGTGCTTTGCGATTTGCCCGTAAAGGCGTTCGTATGCGGTACGGATTTCCGATTCGGCAGCAAGGCGCAGGGGACGCCCGCGCTGATTCGCTCGTATACCGGCTTGCCCGTCTACGAAAAGCCCCTGCTCTTTCGTAACGGGGAAAAGATCTCCTCTTCCCATATCCGCTCGCTTCTTGGCGCAGGGGATCTGGAAGGCGTAAGGTCGGAACTGGCGGAAGAATACGGCGTTCGGTTTTCCGTTACGAACACGGTGCTATCGGGCAGACGTTTGGGCAGGACGATCGGATTTCCTACGGCGAATATGCGCTACCCCGAAGGCAAAGCGGAAATTGCGGAGGGCGTGTACGGCGTTACCGTGTATGCGGAAGGCGGAACGTATCGGGGCATTGCCAACGTGGGGCGCATTCCCACGTTCGGTATCGCCGAGCGTTCGGTGGAAACGTATATAGACGGGTTCTGCGGCGATCTGTACGGCAAAAGGATTACGGTGGAATTTGATTTTTTCATCCGTCCGATCGTTCAATTCGACGGGGCGGAAGGGTTAAAGGCACAACTTTGTAAGGACGTGCAACGGATAAGGTAAAGGTAAAAATATGATTCAATTCGGACCGAGCGGTAACTCGGAAAGTTTTTATGCGGCAGGTCTTTCCCATACGGAAGAAGCCGCGGCATTCGTAAAGGCAAGAGGCTTGGATTGCTTTGAGTATTCCTTTGGCAGAGGCGTGCGCATCAAAAAGGAAACGGCGGAAGCAATCGGAAAGGCATTTCAAAAAGAGGGTGTGGAAATCAGCGTGCACGCGCCGTACTTTGTCAATCTCGGTTCCCCGGAAGCGGAAAAGGGCGAAAATTCCTACGGATACATAATCGAAAGCGGCATGGCTTTAAAGTGGTTCGGCGGAAAGCGTTGCGTGTTCCACCCGGCGGCGCAGGGCAAGGAAAACCGCTCGGTCGTGATTGCCCGCACGAAGGACAGAATGAAGGTTTTAAGAGACCGCATTTACGAGGCGGAGCTATCCGACCTATTATTCTGCCCCGAAACGATGGGGAAGCTGGCGCAGATCGGCACGATCGAAGAGATTACGGACTTTTGCACCGTAGATCCCGTGTTTGTGCCGTGCGTGGATTTCGGGCACGTGAACGCCCGGGAGCAGGGCAGTTTAAAGACGTATGCGGACTATAAGAGGCGCCTCGAATACATGATCGGCGTGCTCGGCTACGAGCGCATGAAAAACTTCCACGTGCATTTTTCCAAGATCGCTTATACCGCCAAGGGGGAGGTCAAGCACCTGACTTTTGCGGATACGGCGTACGGACCGGAGTTTGCGCCGCTGGCAGAGGCGCTTTGGGACTTGCATTTAGAGCCGTATATCGTTTGCGAGTCGGACGGCACGCAGGCGGAAGACGCAAAAACGATGAAAGAAATTTTCGCGTCGTTACGGAAATGAAGACGAATTTACGAAAAATTTATGAAAGATATGTACATTCTGCTTTTTTTGAATTGACTTACCGTAAATTATTTGTTAAAATAGAATAAAAGGGAGAATATTATGGCAGAAAATAAAATTCAGAAAATTTTACGGGAAACGGGCTCGGAAGCCATCGTAACCGAATCGGAAGATTTCCGCCGTTATCTGACGGGTTTCGGCGGTACGGACGGAATTTTCGTTGCGGATAAAGAGTCCGCTCGGCTCTATACGGACGCACGCTACTTTGAAGCGGCAGAAAAGGCGCTTGCCGGTACGGACGTACAAGCGGTACTTTTGCAAAGTTCCTTACAGGTGCGTGAAGTTTTAAAGGCGTACAAGAGTATAGGCGTTGCTTTTTGCAGAACCAACTTAGAACAGGCGAAGGAATACGAAAGCCTCGGGCTGGAACTTCTGGACGCAATGCCTGCGCTTAGCCGCAGTATGGCGGTCAAGAGCAAGGAAGAGCTCGAAAATATCCAAAAAGCCTGCACGGCGGCGGAAGCGGGATTTTTAAAACTTCTGCCTGAACTGAAAGAGGGCATGACGGAGAGCGAAGCGGCGGCACTGTTGGAATACAATATGCGCGTTGCGGGCGCAAGCGGCACTTCCTTTGATACGATTTGCGCTTTCGGGGCAGGCGGCAGCATTCCGCACTACGAAACGGGCAACGTAAAACTGAAATTCGGGGACGTAATCTTAATCGACTTCGGTTGCAAAGTCAACGGGTATTGCTCGGATATCACCCGCACGTTCCTCTTCGGAGACGACGGTAAGCACGAAGAGTTCAAAAAGAATTATAATATAGTGCTCGGCGCGCACCAAAAGGTGCTTGACGAGGGGCACGCCGGGATGCTCGGCAGAGAAGCGGACGCAATCGCGCGCAACTACCTGCGCGACCACGGCGGCTTGGACAAGTACTTCACGCACTCGCTGGGGCACGGCATCGGGCTGAACATTCACGAGTTTCCGCCTCGGCTTTCCTCCGGTTCGAACGACGTGCTGGCAGAGGGTATGGTCTTTTCCGACGAGCCCGGCGTTTACTTTGCCGGGGAATACGGCATCCGCATAGAGGACTCGGTAACTATTGCGGACGGCAAGTTCCGTTCCTTTATGAAAACGGATAAAAAACTCATGATTCTATAACCGTTGGAGCGGTTTCAGATAGAAAATTTAAAATCTTTCAATAATCATAGAAAGGAGATAATATTATGGCTCAAATTTTGGCAGGCGATATCAGAAAGGGCATTACCTTTGAATACAAGAGCGGCGTATATACCGTTGTAGAATTCTTGCACGTAAAACCGGGCAAGGGTGCGGCTTTCGTTCGTGCAAAGCTTAAGAACGTTGTTACCGGTCAGGTTCTCGAAGATACCTTCAACCCCACCGCCAAGCTCGAAACCGTGGACGTACAGACCACGAAGATGACTTATTCCTACTTCGACGGCGAATTCTACGTATTTGCAGACGAAGAATACAATGAAACCAGACTGACCGCCGATCAGGTTGGCGATACCATCAACTGGATTAAGGAAATGGATACCGTTACCATCAAGTTCCTTTACGGCAACGCTTTCTCCGTAGAAGCGGAAAACTTTGTGGAACTCGTCGTAACGCAGGCAGATCCGGGTGTAAAGGGCAACACCGCTACCAACGTAATGAAGAACGCCGTTTTGGAAACGGGTGCAAGAATTATGGTTCCTATGTTCATCGAAGAAGGCGAAACCATTCGTGTGGACACCAGAACCGGCGAATATATGGCTCGTGTAAAGTAATTTACGGCTAAAAAAAGTACAAGCGGGTGTTAAGGGCTGGTTCGGTCTTTATCATCCGTTTTTTGCCATTTTTCTATGAAAATCGTAGTACAAAGGGTCAGGCAGGCAAGTTTAAAGGTAAACGGGGAGCTCGTTTCCGAAATCGGCAAGGGGCTCGTGGTGTTTTTCGGCGTAAAAGTCGGGGACGATAAAACCGCCGTGGAGCCGCTCGTCAAAAAAATTGCGGCGTTGCGTATATTTGAGGACGAAGCAGGCAAGATGAATCTGAGCGTAAAGGACGTCGGCGGAGAAGTGCTGTTCGTTTCCCAATTTACGCTCTACGGGGACGCCAAAAAAGGCAACCGCCCCAGCTTTACGCAAGCGGAACGCCCCGAAGCCGCCAATGCGCTCTACGAATATGCGGCGGAACGGCTCCGTTTGCAGGGCGTACCGGTCCGGACGGGCGTATTCGGTGCGGATATGAAAATTTTGCAGGAAAACGACGGACCGGTTACCATTATTTACGAAGTATGAGTATGAGAATCCAATATCTGGGTACGGGCGCGGCGGAAGGCGTACCTGCGATATTCTGTAATTGCAACGTATGCAAAACGGCAAGGCTGCGTGGCGGAAGGGAAATTCGTACCCGCTCGCAGGTGTGGATAGACGGTTGCATCAGCATGGACTTTCCGCCCGACGCCTATATGCATTCGGTGCGGTTCGGCTTGGATTTTTCCGCTATGAAGCACCTTTTCGTTACGCATTCGCACATGGATCATTTCTATGCGCACGACTTTATTCTGCGCGGCTACAAATACGCCCACGGCATGACGGAACCGACGCTGCATATCTGGTGCAATGCGGAAGTAGCAAAGGTCTTTGCGGAATGCACGGCGAGGGAAATGACGCCGCAGGTCGGCAAAGGAATCGAGCTGCATGTTCTGAAAGCTTACGAGCCCGTTTGCATGGACGGCTACTTTGTAACGCCGCTCCCCGCAAGGCACGATTGCAAAGAAGACTGTTTCGTGTATCATATCCGCAAGGGGAACGCCAATATACTATATCTGAACGATACGGGCAGGCTGTACCCCGAAGTGTACGAGTATTTAAAGCGCGTCGGCGCAAAGTTCGACTTGGTCAGCTTCGATTGCACGCTCGGCAAAGAGACCCGTGGGGAAAATGCGCGGCATATGGGCATCGGGGACAATATGGCGGTGAAAGCGGCGCTGGAGCAGTGCGGCGTTGTAGATTCGTCTACCCGATACGTAATTACGCATTTTTCGCATAACAGCGGCTTACTGCAGGAAACGTTGGCGGAGATGGAAAAAGAGTACGGCGTAACCGCCGCCTACGACGGCTTGGAAATACGCCTGCATTCAGAATACAAGGAGGAAAACAATGAAATTTTGCCCTAAATGCGGCACGCAATGTGCCGATGAAGATAATTTCTGCATTCATTGCGGAAATCTTTTGAGCAATAATCAGGCAGTAAACGGGAATCAGGAAGAGGAGTCCCGACAAACGCAAAACGACGATTTGCAAAAGACGCAAGCTTCGGCATTTACCGGCGAAGAGTCTTCCCCGTCCGTGTCGGAAGGGGAAAATCGGAACGCTTCTACCTGGGGCGACGATAATTTATGGAATAAAACGAACGACGCTGCCATGAACGGCGTGCCTTTGGGCGGTTACGAACCGAATTATGAAATGCGTTCGGTGCAGAACGAAACGTCTTTCCGAAGCAAAGTCAGGTCCGTGCTTTGTTCCAAAGCCATGTGCGTCATATGTGTATTACTGACGGTGATTTTAGGTGCGGAAGTCGTCTTTTCCGCAGTGCAAGGCGATTTTTCCCTGCCGATTTTAGAACTTTTGATCGTAATATTCGCATGGATGGCGTATAATAACGCCAAACAGGAGAACCCGGCGTTGGTCGACGGCAAAAGTTTAGGCAGAGTGGGCGGAATGTTGCAGGTATACTTCGTGATGGAAATTATAGTGGCAAGCTGTATGGCTATTGCTGCCGCTTTTGTTTTCTCGCTCGGCGATGGGCAGATTCAGCAATCCATCACGGACGCCTATAACCAAGGGTATCTGGATTACGAAACGTATGCATCGGTTATGGCTTTGCTGGAAAACTATATACAGATTGCTTTGACGGTAATAGTAGGCGTTGCGGTGGCGGTCGTTTCCTGCGTGGGCTTGCGTATGTTGCGCCTCATCGTGCGCGATATGTCCGCTTCCGTTGCAACCAACAGCAACCAGCTGACGCCTGCCGTCAATCGCTATAAGGTTGCCATCGGGCTTCTGATCGGCGTAGTTGCGTTGAATATACTGAGCAGTATTTATAGTATTTATAGTCTTGCCACGGTTTCTTCCATGAACGGCAGCTTTGTATGGGATATCATAGCGCAAATTTTGGACATCGTCTTGAATGCGCTTTATATCGTCATTCTGGTTTATAGCGGAAAAGTAATCGCTCGGTTTGAGGAAGCTGCTACCTCCGAACAGGAATTACCTGTATAAATGCGGAGATGGAAAAAAGTACGGCGTAACCGCCGCCTACGAAGGCTTGGAAATACGTTTGGATTCAGAATACAAGGAGAGGAAAACAATGAAAATTTGTCCTGAATGCGGCGCGCAATGTGCCGATGAAGATAATTTCTGCATTCGTTGCGGAAAACTTTTGCATGAGAACAAAGAAGTAAACGAAAGTAAAGAAGAGCCTGCCCGGGAAGCGCAAAGCGATAACTTGCAGGGAGTGCAGGCTTCGGAGATACATAGCGAAAACCCTTCGGGGGCTGCATACGGTAGTCCTTCGGCGCAAAACGCAATGGCTTTCCGCAAAAAGGAAAGGCCCGTGATTGGTTCCGAAACCACGTGGCTTATATGCTTATTGCTGACAATCGTTTCAGGCGCGGAAACCGTCTTGGCTGCAATACAAGGCACTTTGTCTCTGCCGATTATAGAAGTTCTGCTCGTCGTCTTCGCATGGATAGTATACGCTAACGCCAAACAGAAGGATTTAACCAAGTTTGACGGCAAATGTATAGGCAGAGTGGGCGGCGTGCTGCAGGCATACTTTATCCTGGAGATTATAGCAGCCGTCTTGATAGCTGTTGCCGCCGCTTTTGTGTTCTCGCTCGGCAAGCCGAATGTTCGGCAATTTATTATAAACGCATATTATCAGGGGCAGTTGTCTTACGATATGTATGCAACGATTATGTCTATGGTTGCAACGCATAAAGAGATTGCCACTGCGCTGGTGATAACCGCCGTGGGAGCGGTCTATTCCTGTGTATGCCTGCGGATGTTCCGCGTTGCCATACACGGTATGGCGGTTTCCGTTGCAGCCGACGACAATCGGTTGAAACGTTCCTTCCGTTGCTATAAGGTGGCTATCGGTATGTCGGTCGCCATGTTCATCTTGAACGTAATCATCGGTCTTTTTGCGTTTACGAAGATTGGTTCGCTGGAAGGCAGTTTGGCATGGAATATCATAGCGCAAGTGCTGGATATTGCCTGCAACTTGATTTACCTCTTTATATTGCTCAATAGCGGAATGGTGTTCGGTGAGTTTGAGAGAAGAGCTACCTCTAAGAAGTAGTTGCTTACAGAAAGGACGTATATATTTATGAAAGAAGATACGAACAAGGATATGCAGACTGTCGGCAGGGACGAATCCTACGTCCGTGCGGCGGTCAAGTGCTTCGGGAACGTGGAAGTCCTGATTGCGGCATTGCTCTTTTTTGCCATGGCGGCAACCTGCTTTGCCGGTTGGGTTACGGCTTCCTACTGGAACGTTTCCGTAACGTTATTTGCGCTTGCCTTGGGAATCTTGCTGCTCTGTACATATTTTGTGGGTAAGTTTTCCAAATCGCCGGACGCCGTGCCCTTTGCCATGGTCGGCGGCATGATACAGACGTATCGGGTGGTGCAGTTGATTGCCATTCTCTGCAATATATTCACCATCGGGTTTATGATCGGTTTTTATTGCTTTTCGGATTTCCTTTTCCCCTATCTGGACAGCTGGATAGCATCGGGGGGAATCCTCGCTTCCGTATGGGAATCTCTGCGTACGCAGGGAACGGTCTGGATTACCAATTTTGTACCTATGCTTTCCGTTTCCGCAAGCTATCTTGTATTGCAGATGTTAGAGTATACTTTTCTCAGAGCAATCCGTAAAAAGTTCACGGCAATTCGGGAAGCGGTCGATTTTGAGGGCAAGGCCGACT
This sequence comes from uncultured Clostridia bacterium, assembly GCA_945833955.1. Taxonomy (GTDB): domain Bacteria; phylum Bacillota; class Clostridia; order Christensenellales; family Borkfalkiaceae; genus CAMAGA01. The sequence goes on along the minus strand of CAMAGA010000017.1, from coordinate 1,940 downwards.
ACGACTTCCAAAAAGTCATTGCATTTTCTATCGTGCTCACCGTGCTTGCGGCGTTCTTTGTGGCAATGCGCATCGTTCAGTTTTCCGCACAGGTAACAAATGGAGTTTACGGTATCGACTTGGGCAATATAGACGCAAAGGAATATTTTGCGATTGCCGTCAGCGCAATATCCGTTTTGCTTTACGTAACCTTGCTGATTTTCTTCATTCGCCTGTCCAAAACGACCGTTGCGTACGCCTCGGAAAAAATGATAGAGGAAACGCAGACGTCCGAACCGACGACTACGGAGACGGAGGAAGCGGAAACGGAATGCACCATGCCGCTTTGGAATGCGCCAAACAGCCAAAAAGCGGCAGAGACGGAACAGGCGGAAGCATCCGAGGAAGAAGATTTAAACGGTATGCCCGTATGGAATAGGTTCCCCGTTGCGGAAACGGCAGAAGTTTTGCCGACGGAAGAAACCGTTTCGGAAGCCGAAGAAGAGTCGGAGCCTGTTGAAGAAGAAATCGAGGAAGAAATCGAGGAAGAAATCGAAGAAGAATCCGAAGAGGAAGAAACCGAAGAGGAATCCGAAGAAGAAGCCGAAGAAGAAGCCGAAGAAGAACTCGAGGAAGAAACCGAAGAGGAAGCCGAAGAAGAACCCGAAGAAGAACTCGAGGAAGAATCCGAAGAAGAACCCGAGGAAGAAATCGAAGAGGAAGCCGAGGAAGAAAAAAGTTCGGAGTCCGATATATCCGAAAAGAACGACGATTCGCAAAAAAATAATGAAGAGCAGGTGATATCATGAGTTTTTGTCCGAATTGCGGTAAAGAATGGACGGGAACGCAGGTTTTTTGCGGCAGATGCGGTAAGCAGTTGCATTCGGAATCACCCGTGGCAGATCGTGCATCCGTGGCAGATCGTGCATCCGTGGCGGAGAGCTCATCCGTTGCGCCGAGAATCCCCGCAGCTTCGGTTGCGCCGACTGCGCAGTATCCCGTTCGGACGATGCAAAATTATAAAGCGGTGAAGCCCAAAAAGAAATCGGAGCCCAAGACGGTTGCCGAGCGTGTGCAAGCCGATTTATCTTCCCTGTTGCTTTTGTTTACCGCCATTTTATGGACAATCCATGCGGTGTGGGGCTGGGCGGATCTGACGAAAGTTTCCCTACTCGGTACGGTGTACGCCGTAGCGGCATGGTGGTGTTTTGCCGCCAACGAAAAGGATAGACCGTTGCACTTTTTGCAAAAAGTATTTACCGTTCATAAATATATCGGTATCGTTCTGAATGCGCTGTTTGCCATCGGGGCGTTCGCCTTCGGAATGGTCGTTTCCGTCCGAGGGAGCAATATTACGGATTACCCGTTTTTCAGCGACGGATTGCATCTTTCCGTAGACGACTATCTGAACGTAAACGCATTTCTGCACGCTTACGGGGATGCCCCCGTATTTTACGGAACCTTTGGGGCGGTGCTGTTTTTCCTCTGCGCCGCATTGCAGGGAGCGTTGTTCCACTTTTTGCAGAAGATGACGGCTTCCTTACAAGATACGTTGCAGACAAAAAAGAATTGCCTTTGCTATACGGGCGTCGTTTTCGGATTATTGTTGGGCATCACCGTTTTGAGCCTGTCCGTACGGTTGCTGTTTAAAAATACGTTTTTCGGAAAGGTCGTATATGCGGGCATGGGTCGCATCGGGATATTCGTTGCCGTGGCTTGCATTTTGTTGACCGTCCTCGTGCAAAGATTGCGGCGGTTCGCCTATACGCATCCTGACCCCGAAGCGAAAGACGGGGCGGAAGGCAAACGATAAACCGTAGGTTACGGTTCGTTTGTTTTATCGGAAAAACCGACTTCGCAACGTAACCGACTTCGCAACTTAAAACAGTATTTATGTTTTATAACCGTATCGTTGCATAAAGTGTATAAATTTTTATTGAAAATATCCGTCAATTTGCTTG
>CAMAGA010000016.1 GCA_945833955.1 uncultured Clostridia bacterium | reverse complement strand
TTGCAAAAAAGGAAAAAAAGGTATATAATTTTTTTGGAAAGATTCCGCAAACTATTATAAAAGAAATTTTATCGTTTGTCAACCTTTTCCGAAAACAATATGCAAAACAAAAACAGCAAGGAGATACGCACATGAGAAGTTTCAATGAACTCTGCAAACAGTTTGAGGAAATGAACGTTGCCACTTATTCTTTGGCTCTGACGGAAAAATCCCTCAAAATATTGCCCGTACTTTCCGCCATCATGCAGGATAATCTGGACGGAATCACCATCTATTCATCCTTCATTCTCGGCGCAGTCGTCGCAGACGGCAAAGTTACGGAAGAAGAATATTTACTCATCCGCCCTACGCTTCGGATCTTCTTCGGCGAATCCATCGACTACGAAACGTGCAAAACCATGCTTCGCAAATATCGCAAAGAGGGCAGAGAGCTTAAGCGCATCGTCAACCTGATGGTAGACGTCTTCGGGGAGCTTTCCGATGAGCTGAAAGAAGATATCATCCTCGTCTGCATGATGATATGCGCGGCAGACGGTAAAATTTCCCTTTCCGAAAAGGCGTGGATCAAACAGCTGATCCGATGACCATAAAACCAATCCACCCTCGTCGGAGCAATCCGTATCCAAGAAAAAACTTTCCGTTTTCCGCTGTCTGCCGCCCGGCAGGCAGCTTTTTCTTTTTACCCTGTATTCCCGCCGTTCGGCTCTTTCGCATCGCTTTCAGCCCGTAAACCGATAAAGTTTTTTATTTTCCCTATTGCTTTTTGCCTCTATAATCTGTTATAATAGAGGCGTATCCTAAATTGGAAGGGGGACTTATGAAAAACTTACGTTACGACGTTTTAGTGATCGGCGGCGGCGTCATCGGGGGTACGATACTGCGCAAACTCTCGCAATACAACCTCTCCGTCTGTCTGGTCGAAAAGGAAAACGACGTCTGCATGGGGCAAAGCCGTGCAAACAGCGGCATCGTCCATGCCGGATTCGATGCGGCGGAAGGCTCGCTCAAGGCAAAATTCAACGTGCTCGGCAACCGCATGATGCCTGCGCTTGCCGGGGAATTGGGCGTAAAATATCGCAACAACACTTCGCTCGTCGTGGCATTCAGCGAAGAAGAACTGGAAATTCTGCAAAAACTGCAAAAACGGGGCGTTGCCAACGGTATTGCCGCAGAAGATTTGCCCATTCTGACGAGGGAAGAACTGCTTGCTTTGGAGCCCTATATCCATCCTGCGGCAAAAGGGGCTTTGCTTGCCAAAACGGGCGGCATCATCTGCCCGTATGAACTGACGATTGCCGCCATCGGCAACGCCATGGATAACGGCGCAAAGCTTTACACCGATTTTGCCGTCTGCGCCATCTGCAAAACCGAAGGCGGTTATACCGTAACCGCCGAGGACGGAAGAAGCCTGCAAGCGAGCGTAGTCATCAACTGCGCAGGGCTGGCGAGCGGAAAAATTGCCGCTCTCGTCGGTGACGATATCCCCGTACACGGCAGAAAGGGCGATTACATTCTGCTCGACAGACAGGCGCACTACCTGACCGACCGCACGCTGTTCTTTACGCCCACGGCAAAGGGGAAGGGAATTTTGGTTTCTTCCACGGTGGACAACAACATTATTTTAGGCCCGACTGCGACGGAAGTAGAAAGCGACGTACCGGAAACGACCGCAGCCGACCTTGCGCACGTCATGCAAAAAGCAAAGGAAATGTGCCCGAACGTTCCGTTGGGTGCCGCCATCACCTCGTTTGCGGGCATTCGGGCTTATAACGAACGGCACGACTTTATCATAGAGGAAAGCCAAACGGCAAAGGGCGTATTCCACCTTGCGGGGATAGAGTCGCCCGGCCTGACTTCCGCACCGGCGATTGCCGAATACGTTGCGGAAGAATTGGTCGCACGCTATCTGCCCCTTGTCAAGAAAGAAAACTTCCGCCCCGAGCGGCAGGCGGACAGCTTTTTTCGGAACCTGACGACGGAGGAAAAGAACGCCGTCATTCAAAAAGACCCTGCCTACGGCAGAATGGTCTGCCGCTGCGAAAGGATCACGGAAGGCGAAATTCGCCACGCCGTCCGCACCAATCCGCCGGCGACCAACGTGGACGCCGTAAAACGCCGCACCCGTGCCGGCATGGGACGTTGTCAGGGCGGATTCTGCCAGTCGAGAGTCACGGAGATTTTAGCGGAAGAGTTGGGCATTCCTATGGAAAAGGTAACGAAGAGCGGCGGAAATTCCGTATTGTTAGTGGGGAAAATAAAATGAAAAATACATACGATCTGATCATTGTCGGCGGCGGTCCTGCAGGGCTTGCGGCGGCAATCGCCGCTTACGATTGCGGCGTAACGGATATACTCATACTCGAACGGGAAGACCGCCCCGGCGGTATACTCAACCAATGTATTCACAACGGATTCGGGCTCACCCGCTTCAAGGAAAGCCTGACGGGGCCGGAATACGCAGGTCGCTTTATTGCGGAAGCGGCAAAGCGCAACATTCCCCTGTCTGCGGGAACGACGGTTTTGAGCATTTCCCCCAAAAAGGAAGTGACCGCCATCAACGACAGAGACGGCATTTTCACCGTTCAAGCCAAGGCGGTCATTCTTGCCATGGGTTGCAGAGAACGCAGTCGGGGTGCGCTGAATATTCCCGGCACTCGCCCTGCAGGCATCTATTCCGCAGGCACGGCGCAAAAATACGTCAACTGCAAAGGCTATCTGCCCGGTAAAGACGTCGTGATTTTAGGCTCCGGAGATATCGGGCTCATCATGGCAAGGCGGATGACTTTGGAAGGCGCAAAAGTGCACGCCGTCTGCGAGATCATGCCCTATTCGAGCGGACTGCGCAGAAACATCGAACAGTGCCTGCACGATTTTAATATTCCGCTCTATTTAAACCATACGATTACCAAAATCGAAGGCAAGGATCGGGTTACGGGCGTAGTCGTTTCCGAAGTGGACGAGCAGAAAAAACCGATTGCCGGAACGGAGATGCACTTCGATTGCGATACCGTACTGTTTTCCGTAGGGCTCATTCCCGAAAACGAACTCACGCAGGAAGCAGGCATTGCGCTTTCCCCCCGCACGAAGGGGGCGATCGTCCGCCAGAATCGGGAAACTTCCGTACACGGAATTTTTGCTTGCGGCAACGTACTGCAGGTACACGATTTAGTCGATTTCGTCTCGGAAGAATCGGAGATAGCCGGTAAATATGCGGCGGAATATATTTTAAAAGGCGAAGTCCCCTTTGACGATATCCCCGTTTCCCACAGCGGCAACATCAACTACGTTTTGCCGCAGGTGATCAATCGCAACATTGGCGGCAACGTGAAATTCTTCTTCCGCGTATCGAACACCTTCCGCAACTGCGTCTTCCGCGTTCGGAGCGGAAACAAACTGCTTTGCGAAAAAAAGAAGCGCATAGCCGTACCCGGCGAAATGGAAACCTTGCTCGTGCCTGCCGCAAAAATTGCGGACGTTACCGAACCCATAGAAATTACTTTGGAGGTACAGCCGAATGAATAGAGAGCTGACTTGTATAGAATGCCCTATGGGGTGCCTGATCACCGTAGAGGGGGAAGATACGCTCACCGTTCGGGGCAATCGGTGCCCTCGGGGCGCAATCTATGCCAAAAACGAAGTCACTTGCCCGAGGCGTGTGGTTACTTCCACCGTTCGCCTGCAAGACGGCAGAATGCTGCCCGTCAAAACCAATCAGCCCGTGCGCAAGAGCGAAATGTTCGCCGTCATCGAAAAAATCAACGCCCTGCATCCTGCCGCACCCGTGCATTGCGGAGATATCCTGCTTTATAACATAGACGAAGACGCCGCGCTGGTTGCCTGCGACAATATAGAATAAGCGGAGTCAACGGATATAACATTTTTTGAAAGCGCATTGCTTTGATACGTTTATATGCACATATGCACCTCCCGGAAGGGATACGTTTTTGCCGACGTCGAACGCCGTCGGGGGAGCGTATCCCGCAACCCATCCTCGGAGGTGCATACTTTTTTTTTGAAAAAACAGGCTGTATTCTGAAAATAATTTGTAAGATTTTCCGTTTATCGGAGTCTTATAAGCGAAGGAGGTGATAAGGTGACGGATTTCGAGCAGCTGTATAATACATATTTCAACGACGTTTATCTGTATATTCTGCGGCTTTCGGGGCAGGAACGCATAGCCGAAGAAATAACCGCCGATACCTTCTTCAAGGCGATGCAATCCATAGACGGCTTTCGGGGAGATTGCGACGTGCGCGTCTGGCTCTGTCAGATCGCCAAGAATTGCTATTATTCCCACGTAAAAAAGAGCAAGCGTACAGACCGCATACGGGAAAGCGAAATACAGGAGCTGCCCGACCTTGCCCCTGGCGTGGCGGAAGAATACGCCCGTCGGGATGAGATCGAAAGGATACAGCAAATCCTGCACGAGATAGGCGAACCTTACAAAGAAATTTTTATGTGGAGAGTATACGCGCAACTTTCTTTTCAACAGATAGCGCAGATCTTCGGCAAAACCGAAAACTGGGCTTGCGTCACCTATCACCGAGCGAGGAAAATGATTCAAAAAAAATTGGAGGAACAAAACGATGAAAACTGAATGCAGCGTCGTGCAGGATCTGCTGCCGCTTTTTGCGGAAGATATGGTCAGTCCCGAAACGGCGCAATACGTCCGTACCCATTTAGCAACTTGCCCCGAATGCCGAGCCGAACTGGAAAAATGCAAAGCGAACGAAGCGATAACGGCAATCGAAACTATGTCTGCCCCCGAAACCGACAAGGCAAAGCCCTTCCAAAAAATCATGAAGCGCATGCAAAGACAGTTCTACTCGCTCGTCTATTCCCTGATCGTCTTCTTTATCTTCTTCGGCTTCGGTCTGACGGCGGGGAACGATTTAATGTATAACAGCCTGATCATGCCCGTCGTCGGTATTTTCGGCTATTACGTATTCCGCTGGAAAGCCGTTTTTAAAGTTCCCCTGTTATTACTTTGCATCGACCTTGCCGTATTTATATTGCAACTCGTTCCCATCGGGTTTACGGATACGCTCACGGGGACGGCGATCTATTCCGTTTTCGTGCTCGTCGGAATCGCCATAGCCTTCCTCTTACACTACGCTTTGAAAAAGGAGAACAGAAAATGAAAAGACGCCTGCTCAAAATTTCCGCATTTTGCTTAGCCGTGATTTTAATTGCAGGGGTATGTTGGTTTGCCAACGGCTTGGTCGGCAACCCGATTTCCCGAATGCTCGCCCGGAATGCGGCGGAAGCTTACCTTGCGGAAAAGTACTCGGGTACCGATTATACCATCGAAAAGATCTCCTACGACTTCAAAGACGTCGGATACTATGCCCGAATCGTATCTCCGAGCAGTACGGACGGCAATTTCACGTTGCGCATTTCCATGCTGGGCAAGATCAAGTATGACGACTTCGAGCATCGGGTACTCGGGCACGAAAACGTTGCGAATCGACTGAACGTAGAATATTCCGACAGAATCAACGCCGTTTTGCAAAATTCCGCCTTTCCGTATGCGGTATCTATCGGGTACGGCAATCTGGAATTCGAGCAGGCAGTCGGGGAAGCGGAAACAGAAGGCGCTATCCGAAAGTCGGAACTCGTCAACGACGGATTCTACAACGTCAGCGCGCTGGGCGCAACCAACGGCAAGCTTGTTTTATACGTGGATAGCGATACGGTTACCAAGGAAAAGGCTGCGGAAATATTGCTTACAACCAAAGAATTATTGGATCAATCGGGTATTTCTTTCTATTCGATCCATCTCGTTCTGCAATATCCGCCCTATGATAGCGGGCAGTCCTATGCCCGCCCCGCAGGAGAAATCCGCCTCGGAAATTTCCGTTCCTGCGATATATACGAGGACGGAATTATGGATCGCATTGCCAAATGCATCGAAGACACGCAAAATTACTATGAAGAACAAGAAAAAGCATAATCATGCTCACCTCGCTCCGTTCCGAAAACAAATCCGCTTCTTATATCCTGCTCACCCTCGCTTCCTTTCGGAGCGAGGGGTTTTTCAGATTACGCCACCGAAAAAAAAGAAGGAATCCGTACTCCGTCGGACGCCTTCTTTTTCTTTGATTTTTCATTCCTGTATTATATATTGCAATCTTTACGGTTGCAAAGGTTTTTACAGTTTTTGCTCCATATAGACTTTCAACGGTTGCATACCGAGTTTTTCATAAAACCGCATAGCGCCTTCGTTGCAGTTCCATACGTTGAGCGTAACGTGCAGGCAACCGCTTCTTTTTGCCTCTTCTAAAACGAAAGCGTACAAAGCGCTGCCTATGCCCCGACCGCGACAAGCGGAGTCCACGCACAAATCGTCTATATACAGCTCCTTGCGCTGAGTCAAAGAGCCGCTCCCGTCATACTCCCGATAAATACAGAAAGCGTACCCGACGGGCACGTCCGCCTCGTCCGTATACACGAATACGGGCGTCGATTCGTCCCGCAGAATATTGCGCAATTCCTCATCCGTGTATTTTTTGCACCCCTTTTGAAAGAGGTCCGGTCTGCCCGTTGCGTGTAAGTCATGCACCTGATATAAAAGCTTGTCCAATGCGGGAATATCCCGCTCTTCCGATCTCCGAATCATAAGTTCACCTTACAAAATACTCTGCACGTAGTCCGCCAGTTCCGCACATTCCGCCATGGAAGTTGCAAACGAAGTTACGATGCGAATGGTTTTTTCCGCCCCGTAATCTGCCCACGGCTCGCACCCGTACCGTGCGATTAAGGCGTCCGCCTGATCGGCAGGCAACCGAATAAATATCTGATTGGTGCAGGAATTCCCCTCCAACGGCACGCCGAGCTTAAAAAGTTCCCTGCGGATATACGCCGCCGTGCGGTTGCTGTTTTCGGCAAGGCGGAAGTAGAGTCCGTCTTCAAACAGCGTTTCAAACTGAATACCCAAAATAAATCCCTTGGCGGTCATAGCGCCCCGATTTTTTATATGATAGCGGAAAAGGGGAGCCTTGCGCTTATCCCGAATCACAACCGCCTCCCCGAAGAGCAAGCCGTTCTTCGTACCGCCGACGTAGAACACGTCGCAAAGTGCGCCGATCAGCTCCGCCGAAACGTCGTTTGCGGGAGCGGTGAGCGCAACGGCAAGTCTTGCGCCGTCCAGGAACAATAGTAAACCGTACCGATCGCACACCTTGCGCAAGGCAAGCAACTCCTGCGCCGTGTAGATCGTTCCCGTTTCCGTGGATTGGGAAATATACACCATGGCAGGCTTTACCATGTGCTCGTCGGAATGCAGTTTTACCGTTCTTTCCACGTCCTCGGGCAAAAGCTTTCCGTCCCGATTGGGGCAGGTCAGAATTTTATGTCCGCTTGCTTCCACCGCCGCCGTTTCATGCACGTGGATATGCCCCGTATCGCAACAAATCACGCCTTCATACGGGCGCAGAAAATAGGAAATCACCGTCATATTCGTCTGCGTACCGCCGACGAGGAAATGCACGTCGGCTCTTTCCGCATCCAGACCGAAAGACCTGAGTATGTATTCCTTTGCCCGCGCGCAGTGCCCGTCCATGCCGTAACCCGCATTCTGTTCGGTTTGCGCCTGCAACAGGCTTTGCAACACGGCTTCCGCCGCAACTTCGCTGTAATCGTTTTTAAACATTTTGATTTTCCCCGTACTTTATTTCCTTATTATTATAACGGCAAAAAAATAAAAAAGCAAGGGGATTTTTCAATAAAAAATACTCCTTGCCGCTGATCGTTACCAATGCGCCGCATACTCAAAAACTTTTAGTCTCGTTCGTTTTTTCTACATCCGTCCTGCCGAGTAAATAATCCACGGATACTCCAAAATAATCGGCAAACAGAATCAGCGTTTCATAATCCGCTTGTCTCTCCATATTTTCATATCGGCTGATCGTGTTCTGATTCATATTCAAGTCCAACGCCAACTTTACTTGCGATATTTTTCGTTTTTTTCTCAGATATTTGAGCCTGAATTCCATATTCCTACGTGTGCATTCAATATTAGAAATTTTTTTAACAAATTGAAAAAAAATTCTTGACATCATTATATCATTTTGCTATAATTAAAATATCCCATTTTGGTATATTATATTCGGGGCGGTTGTTTTATCGGAAAGCCTTTTTTCCAATCTTTTGCCCTCCATTATTGTTGGGTTTATGAAGATCTATATCGTTTTCCACTCTGTCAGCAGATGTAATCAATTCTTTCGGAATACCGCAACGCCATTATGAGAATCTTGTTTCTGTATGGATAAAATACCGATATTCTCCGTCCGGAATTCCGCCTATGCACATTCTTTCCGTTAAAATCATTTTTCAACAAAAAGGTATACTTACCGCAAGAAGTCCTTGGTTTCCAAGGACTTCTTGCGGTTTTATATATTTCTTTTGCAAGCAAAAAAAGATTCCCGTAAAACGGGAATCTTTTTTATACCATAAAAATGGCGCGGACGCCGGGATTTGAACCCGGGCTACGATTTCTCATACTACTCCCTTAGCAGGGGAGCCCCTTGAGCCACTTGGGTACGTCCGCAAGCTTTTTCTATCAAGCTTATACAGTATAACACGTCTGAAAATAATTGTCAACACTTTTTATCCGCTTTTTTTAAAATTTATTCTTTCTTTTCAAAAGGAGCTCCCTCACGGAAGCTCCTTTCTCTTTCTTCGCCTGTCCGAAATGCGCAGCGCACATTTATACAATTCGCCCATAGGCAAAACAGAAAAAGCCGCACCGACGACTAAGAGCCAACACCTCCAATCGAGCGGAACGATACGGAACGCCGCCCGAACGCCTGCAAACGGGCACAAGAGCACGTTGGCAAGAATGCCGCAGAAAACCGTAATCAATAGCACTTTATTCCCGAAAAACTCTTTGCCGAATACGGAAACCCGCTCCGTTCGCACGCAGAAGGCATAAAAGAGCTCCGCAAAGGACATGGTAAAAAATGCCGCCGTCAAAGCCGTTTCGTTACCGTATACCTGCAATGTATAACAGAACACTCCGAGGACTGCAATCGTCTGCAAGATGCCGAACAGCACCACGGGCACGAAAAAGGAAAATGAAAAAATTTCTTTTTCCGCTCGGGCAGGCGGTCGGCGCATGATATCCCGCTCCGCTTTTTCTACGCCGAGCGCAATGACGGGAAAGCTGTCCGTAATCAGATTCAGCCACAAAAGCTGGGTGGAACTTAAAAATGCATACTTGGAAAAGAACAGCGTTACGATGAGTACGGAAAGCACTTCCCCCAGATTGGTTGCCAGAAAAAAGGCTATGGTCTTGCGGATATTGGCAAAAATGCGCCTGCCCTCCGCAATCGCCGTGACGATCGTCGCAAAATTATCGTCTGCAATCACGATGTCCGCCGCGCCCTTGGTGACGTCCGTACCCGAACCCATCGCTATGCCTATATCCGCACTGCGTATACTCGGTGCGTCGTTCACGCCGTCGCCCGTCATGGCAACCGTTTTGCCTCGCTTTTGCAAACGCTGCACGATTTTGTTTTTATGTTCCGGATTCACCCGGGCAAATACCCGAATATGCTCTATGCTCTCTTCCTCCGGCAAGGCGTCCAGTTCGTCGCCCGTCATCACGGCGCGCGGATCGTCCGTAACGCCCAGATCGGAAGCAATGGCGAGGGCGGTGTCCTTTCTGTCCCCCGTGATCATCACCATGGCGATCCCCGCGTCTTTACATTCCGCCACCGCCGCTTCCACGCCCTCCTTGGGCGGATCGATCATGCCGCATACGCCGATAAAAACGAGATCTTCTTCCAAAATCGCGCCGTCATACGGTCGAAGCGCAAAGCCGAGCACACGCAACGCCTTCTGCGCCATGACGGCACAGTACCCGGAAATCTGCTTTTCGTCTGCGCCGGTCAAGGGTTGTACCTTTCCGTTTCGCATCATATGTGTGCACTTGCGCATGAGTACGTCTGCACCGCCCTTCACGTAAACGGTATCCCCGTAGGACGAACGAACGGCAACGCTCATCATCTTCCGCTCCGAGTCAAACGGCTTCATATCCAATCTTTCCCCTCTCGGCAGATGCGGGCAAGCATCATGCACGTAGTTTTTTAACGCAATTTCCGTCGGATCGCCCGTGTAGCTTCCGTATTCTCCACGCACCGTATTACAGAACTCCATACAGGCAAAAACGCTGTCCCCGTTGCCGAAGTCGTATATGCGGCGCACCGTCATTTTATTTTGCGTAAGCGTACCCGTTTTATCCGTACACACCGTATTGCAAGCGCCCAGCGTTTCCACCGCCTGCAACTTTCGCACGATTGCCCGATGCTTTGCCATCTTCTGTACGCCCAACGCCATTAAAATGGTAACGACGGCGGGCAAGCCTTCCGGGATGGCGGCAACCGCCACGGCTATGGACGACATGAAATTGGGCAGTATGCCTACGTTGCGGAAGAATGCGCCGAACACGAAGATAAACGCCGCAATGCCGACTACCGTACAGGAAATGACTTTGCCCAGCTTTTCCAGAGCCTTTTCCAACGGAGTCGGCGGCGTTTGCGATTCTTCCATCATATCCGCAATCTTGCCGATCTCCGTCTCCATGCCCGTAGCTACGGCAACGGCGGTTGCCTCGCCCCGCACCGCAAAGGTGGAGGAATACAGCATATTTTTTCGCTCCGCCAAGGGCAGTTCGCCCGAAAGACTGTCTTTCGACTTTTCCACGCTTTCCGATTCGCCCGTCAGCGCAGATTCCACGACGCATAGCCCGTTGCACTCCAAAATGCGACAATCCGCCGTAATCTTGTCCCCTTCGCAAAAAAGAAGCACGTCCCCCTTTACGATTTCGCTGCTGTCTATTTCCGCTTCTTTGCCGTCCCGCAGTACTTTTGCCCGACTGGCGGAAAGGTTTTTCATTTTGGCGATGGCGTTATCCGCGCGATATTGCTGTACGAAGCCGACCACGCTGTTTAAGAGAATGATCATAAACAGGATAGCCGTATCCACCACTTCCTGCCGATCGCCCGTGATAAAAGCAAGAACCGCCGATATCACCGCCGCAATGATGAGCAAAACCGTCATAAAGTCCTTGAATTGCTCAAAAAACAGGGCAAGCGCACCCTTTTTCTTCTTCTCCCGCAAAACGTTTTCGCCGTCCGCTTTCAATCGCCGCTGTGCTTCCTTTTGGGTAAGTCCGCACTTTTGGGAGGAGAGCAAAGCAAGCACTCTTTCCCCGTCCATTTCATGGTATCGCATTGTTTTTCTCCTTTTCAAGAGTATTCCATACGATACTATATGCCTGCCTTCCGTAAAAAAGACCGCAAAAAAGGCCGTTCCCAACCACAAAAACCGCCGCACCGCCCACGAAAAATACGCCCGAAACCGTAAAAACCGCCGCACTATCCACGAAAAATACGCCCCGAAAGCGGACTTTCCGGGCGTACCGATTGCTTTTTCAATTTTTCTTTACAACAACACCCTTTGCGGAAAGAACGGTTTACTTCTTTTCCACGCCGGAAAGCCAATAAGAAGGTTTTTCCGCCCGGACCAAGCCGACCTTTTTTTGCAAAGCGACGGACGCTTCGTTGCCGTCAATGACGTGGCAATAGGGCACCCGTCCTGCCTTTAAAAACCAATCGACGAGGAAGCATTCCAGCCGATAGGCGTAGCCGCGCCTGCGGTATTCGGGCAATATTTCCAGCATCCCCATACTGCCTTCCGTGTGCATTCCGATAAATCCGGCAAGCGCATTTTCCACGTACAATCCCCACACTCGCCCGATTTTCCGTTGCATCGTCAGATATTCCGTGCTGTTCTGTAACAGCCCGTAATGCGCGCCTGCCAGGGGCAAATCTTCCGTATGCAATAATTCTATGCCCGTAAAATCCGCTTCGGGTGCCTGTTCCTTCGTATACACCCACTGCGTGCAATAATTGATGCGTTTTACCTTGTAATTTTCCAAAATATAATCCAAAAGCGCCCGACTCTTGATCGTGCAATGCGAAAAATCCAAGCCGAGCTCTTCGCATTTTTTGCAAAAGAAAGCACCGTCCGCACAATCGCTTGCAATCGTGCCGTCGGAAAGACGGACGATCATGCCCTCTGCACCGTTATATTTTATAACCGCCCCTTCCTTTTCCACGGATTCCAATACGTCAATCAAATTTATATCCATAGTTTATTTTCCTCTCGTCTTCCTGCACGTTCCGAACAGGGATAAAATACCGTAATAGAGTTTAGCATAATCGGGCAGGCAAGTCAAACGGAAACGGCAAAAAAACGTATGCGGCGGAAGATTTTTCTATATGCGCCGACGGAACGGTTGCATAGACCCCGACGGAATTTCCGCTGTTTTTCCGCCGGGTGTTCCGCTTGAAAAACTTTCCGTATAAAAATTTTCCGCACGAAAAAGCAACCTGCCGAAAACCCGACAGGTTGCCGCAGCGGCAAAAAAGCTATTTTTCACGGGAGGCTTCCATAAAATCTACTTTTACAGGAAAGCCCCTATCCGACGGGGGTTTACCGTTGCAAAATCAGAATAGCTGCCCCGGCAATTGCAACTTTTCCTTGGGCGGGAAGGATGCGTCAAATTCTTCCGCTTTCCGTTCGTCCACAAAATAGACGCTCGGCGTGGCGTATTCCCCCTGAACGCCGTCTAAATATCCGGGAATGAGTTCTTTGCAAAGGAAGAAGGAAGCGTCTTCCCCTTCCGGCAAACCGTGATAGCGAATACCGAATTCGGAAGCGTACCCGAACCCGCATTTTTCGTAAAAGAGAATATTGCCTTCAAAGCAAACCGCCCCTGCGCCTAAGGCAGCCGCTTTTGCAAGCGAGTAATCCAACAATATTTTACCGTACCCTTGCCGTTTGTATTCCGGTAAAATCGAGATGGGACCCATGGTCAGGATGGGAATGCTTCTGCCGTCGTCCGCCTGAATGCGCGCGCGGACGAATACGTTCTGCCCGATGATCCTGCCGTCCTTTTCCAATACGAAATCCAGTTCCGAAACAAAATCGGGGTCCTCTCTCAAAACGTGCAACACATAATGTTCCAGGCAACCGGGACGGTAAACGTTCCAGAACGCCTCCCGAACGACGTTTTCGACCGCTTGAAAATCTTCTTTGCGTTCCGGTCGAATGCAATAATTATTTTGATTCATTGTTTCTCCTCCTGTCATTGATAAAAAAATGGAACGGGAGGTCTTGCGAGAATGGATTTGCCTGACCTCCCAATCAGACTACACTCTCCAAAATCCTGTCTTTTCTCAAAAAACGTTACTCCTGAAAATAAATTTATATTTAGCCTTGCGGCCGCATATCGGTTTCCTTTATTCACATTTTGCAATGGCTTCCTCCGGCGTCATCAAACCGAAAGAAACTCCTATAATTCCTGCGCTATAATGGCCGAACGTCAAAGCAACCGTATAAATACTGTTCTTCACGACTGCTAAGGAAGGCACGATATCCGCACAGTCAACATAGCACTTGTAACGAATTTCACCGTCCCGCATATCCAGTTCAAAATTGCCGTTTTTCAATCCATAATTTGCCCTGCATATAAATTGCGCCATGGCGGACATCTTTTCCGCATCGTTGTTATCCACTGAAATCGGAGAAACAGCGTAAACAAGGTAACAATTTTCCTCAACGCCAATAACGTATCTGATTTCACGGATTGCGCCCTTGATATTTAAATTAAAATTAAATAAACCGTTTTCCTTATTAAAACTGTAACGCCAGTCATCCATTGTAAGAAAAGTATTGATCACTTCTGCAATTTTCTTATTATAAAATTTTTCTGCCATACTTTATACTCCTTTATATAAAAAATATCAATTCCATTATATCTCAAAAACTTCTGTCTATCAAGTGTTTTTTTCAATTCTTTTGAATTCAAATACATTCAATTCATCCATATTTCAGAAATACCACCGTCTGAACGAGGAAACGGAAGTTTTTATCTGTAAAATCATAATGCCCGTTTTTCCGTCATTGCCGTTTATCCTGCAAGAATGATTCTACTTCGTCTTCCCTTTTCGTATGCAATCCCCTTCCGCGATTGCCGCAACCGTTGCAACGGTACAGACGACGATCGCACCGTAAATGAAATCTATAAAGGACAGCGTCAACGGAAGCAGGAACAACATGGCTCCGACCATTTTATTCATGCCGTTATGCACCGCCACCAACTTCCTGTGCAAGATAAACCCGATCAGCGCATGGGCGATTTTAATCACCGCAATCAAGGCAATCCATATATACAGCCAAAGGGGAATGGATAGAAGCGGAAAGAACTTGATAAAACACGCCAACACAAAGAGGAAGTCCGCCACCGTATCCAGCTTTGCGCCGAATTCGCTGACCGTATTTGTCTTTTTCGCAACCGTTCCGTCGATCATATCGGTCAATCCCGCCGTGATATACAGCGCATAAAACGCAGGGGAAAGCGCCTTACAAAACAGCAATGCGACGCTGCATACAATTCTGGTGCAGGTTATGATATTCGCCACTTGCCAACCTCGCTTTCCGATTCCCGTCTTGCTTTGGGTTACTTTTCTATCTGCTTACAGATCGAAAATTCCCCTTGACGGCAACGCACGTTCACGCACGAATTATGCGTAATGCCCAAAAGCCGATCCATTTCCTGCGCAACGGATGCGTACTTCCCTTTTGTATAGTGTACCAGCACGTAGTCCGCCGCTTTGATTTTTCCGACTGCCTGCTTGCAGAATTCCCGCACGGGAGCAGCCAAGGAGAACGCCCAGACGGGCGTGCAGACGGTTACACGATCGTAAGCGCTCCAATCTATCGCAAGCGGCGCAATAGGCATTGCCCAACGGTGCATGGCAAACCGACCGCACCACCAAAAACCCAACGTGCCTTGGGTGCGTTCCGTCGCTTTGATTTCGTAAACGTCCGCACCGAAGCGGTTGGCGATTTCATACGCCTGCTTTTTTACATAGCCCATTCTGGAGAAAAACACCACCAGATGCTTGCCGTTCGTTCCGATATTCGGATAATCCGCAATATCCACGCGGAATGCCTCCTGCCTACCAAACACCCACGCCATGTACCCCGTTATCGCCTGACAGAAACCGAAAATAAAGTAAATCGTGGACATGAAATTCGTAGGGAAAATCACGAACTGAATGCAGATCCAAAGCATCAGCGTGATACCGAATACGCCGCCCAAAACGACGCCGCTTTTCTTTTTTCGTAAGAGCAGAACCGCCGCCGTCAGGTTCGTCAATCCGTTGACTATTAAAAGGGCAAACCCGGAAAATACGTAGTTTTGGAACAAAACCTCCGCAAAGGGAAGCACCTGAAAATACGGTAACATGGCGTCCATTCCCATGGCTTTTCCGGTAGGGTCGTAAAACATCATAGCGGCTCCCGCCACTGCGCCGACGCCGATAAACAGCGTCCAGAACACAAGCCACCTTTTTGCAATTTGCGACCGTGTGCATTTCTCTTTTTGCATTTGATTTTTATCTGATTTCATAGATTGCACTCCTTTTCCCAGACTCCGATGCCTTCGCCGCTTTTTTCAACGGCACTGCTCCCATGCAGGCAAAAAACCGTCCTGACTTTTCAGCACGGCAAACAGCCGCTCCTTGCCCAGTTCCAAGTCGATCCTTCCCCAAAGATAGCAACCTGCGTAATAGGTAGGATATTGGGATACCGATCTCGTTTCCCCCGTTTTCAGCGAGGTAAATCGGAACTGCTCGTATTGCCCGACCAGATCAGCCACTTGTTCCATGGTCATATCTTTTGCCCGTTCCCCGTCGGAAAGCACTTTTCGGATCAATTCCGTATGCTGCTTTGCATAGAATTCCCAATCGTCTTCCGCCATGCCGAAGGTTTTTCCTGCATATTTGGCAGGCTTCCCCGGCGTTGCCGCATTGTTGCAGAAATGCACCGCAAGCCCCTCGAAAGCGAAATTGACAAAGAAAAACTGTTGCGGCGTCATCTCCTCCGGGAGCAGTCGGGAGAACATAATGTGGTGTATCTCGTGGGCGAGCACGTGCAGAAAGGTTTCCTTATCCGTCAGCGAATCCAGATTCGCCACGTCAAAATGAATGTAATTTTCATAGGGCCACCCCATGGAGTTGCCGATGGAAATCGTCAAAAGCACCGTATACCGATCGACTTCCTGCAGTAACTCCTCGGGCAGACCGTTTTCCAAAAGCCGTTCCACCAATTTCAGATCGTCGGCTGTAATGCCGTTTATCATTTCCATTCTCTGCAGGCGTTCTTCCAGATCGTTGTAAAATGCCAAAAACGATTCCTTTTTGCTCGATAGTCTGGGGTTTTCAAATTCCTTCCCGTCAAAGTGGAGAAAAAAGTCCACGGCTTCCTCCAAACTGATACCGCATACCGGCAAATTCGGGTCTCCGTACCGTCGGAACTCGATTGCATAATCGGGCATGGACAAAATCTCCCGCAACTTTTTTTCATCCCGATTGCCCGTTTTTTTGGCTTCCTGCAACCATGCGACCATAGGCGCAACCGTTGCGCTGCTGATTTCAATTTTCATAACGTATCTCCGTTTGTTACTGTCGCCGCATCGTATCCGATGTGACTGCTTCGGGCGTCCTCGGATACGGTGAAATGTATTCGGAAAGATCCCTTTATTTTTTCAGAAAGCCGCCCTTCTCCAAAAGCACCAGAGCGTCGCCGTTTTCATAATTTTCAGCAAAGTAGAAATCAGCGCAGAGACCCTCGGGACAATAGACGATGCTCCACATGGTCTTTTCATAACTGCCCTCCGTTTTGGGGTAATTTTTTTGCGCTACGGATTCCAACATATCCCGCACGCCCGTACCGTCGGCAGGTCTGCCGTAAGTGGAGAGGGTATCAAAACGGATATGCGACTGTTCCGAACCGACGCCTTGCTTTTCGCAGTCGGCAAGGTAATGATTGGTAACTACCTTGGTTTCCGTAACCAGCATTTTGCCGTTCACGTACTCCACCACAACGCTCTTGCCGCTTGCGTCCGCAATGGAGAAATGGTGCGCCGCTCCGATGGACGAGTGCATATCATACTGCCTAAGCAGCGCAATCGCCTCGTCCACGTTTGCCGCCCTATCCAGCATAAGGCGAATGGCGGTCGTGGTGGTCAGGTCTGCTTTTTCGGTCTGCTGATGCGTTTCCTCCCTGTCGCCTGCCATCAGATCGGCAACGACGAGCCCTTTCTCGTTCATGCCGTCCAGCGGAACGTAAATTGCCGCCAGGGTCTGCATCCGCTCCATCATGGAGCCGTCGGGCGTATAGCTTTTATCCAATCCGAGGAAGTCCGGACAGCTCGTGGAAACGGATTCGTATCCGTTATCGGGAACGGTATGTACGATGATGGCGGTGCATTCCGCCCAGTCGTAGTTGCGCCCGAATAAAACGGTTCCGTTTTCGTCCTCGGTGCATACGGTGGAGCAACCGAATTCGCCCGTCTGCACGTCGGGTTCCATCTTGTAGAACCCGCGGGACAGGAAGGACACGAGATAGTCCGCCACGGCGCCGTCGCTGTCGGCTCCGCCCTTTGCCAGAAAATCCTCAAAGCCGTAATCGCCCTTGTACTCCATGGAGTACAGACCGTCCTCTATCTTTGTAACGGTGTATGCCGCTTGGATTATGCCGCCGAACATAATCCACGCCCCGACGGCAACAACGAGCAAAATTGCAAGCAGAACGCCGCAAACGCTCCCGATAATTATTTTCTTTTTCGTTTTATTCATGGTTTTTCCCTCTGCATTTTTCATTTTCGTTTATGGGGTGCCGTTTCCGCACGGCGGAATCCGATTTATCGGATTTTTCGGACTGCATCAGCATCATCATGGCGGTAAAATCCTGCGTCAGCATTTCTTCGATTTGTTCGTGGGAAAAGTCGCACGTACCGGTGGCGCACAATGCGCCGATTCCGAAGGTATGAATCCATACGTGCGCAAACAGCGTTTTTGCAGCGTCTTTGCGCAAACCGTAGTCTTTTTGCAGTACCTGTAAGCATTCTTCGGCAACCGTACCCAGCCGTGCGTAGATATCGTCAAAGGTCTGCGCTTCGCCGTCGGAAGACATAAAAATGAGTTGGTACAACTTGGGTTCCTCTTTGGCAAACAGAATCATCTGCATACCGACTTGCTTAAAAACGGGGCGAATATTCGTCGCTCTGTGTGCGTATTCCGTAAATCGCTCCATGGCGGCAAGCATGACTGTTTCCTGTACTTCCTGCATGGAATGGAAAGCAGTGAAAATCGGAGTGGTGGACGTGCCGAGCGCCGCCCCCAACTCCTTGGCTGTCAACGCCTGCGCTCCCTTTTCGGAAACGACCCTGAGCGCAACTTTCGTAATTTCTTCCTTGGTAAACTTTGCTTTCGGCGGCATACCGATTCTCCTTATCCGTAATTATCATTCTATAACGCTCGTTACGTAATGATGATTATATTATAATCGTTTTTTTCGGAAAAGTCAACCGTATTCCCAAAAAAGATGCAACTTTCGACACGCCGTTTTGACGGCTCACCCGCTTGCGTCACGTTGTAGTCGGAGTTTTTTATACAACAGCAAAAAACTTTGACGGAACTCATTTTCAAGACAACAATGCAGTTGTAGTCGGAATTTTTTTGTACAAAAGCAAAAACTCTGAAAAAGCGGCGGCTTAGACAAGGATTTCTAAAAACTTTTTATCCACTCTCCCGGAAACCTTCTATCCACTCTCCCGGAAACCTTTTATCCACTCCCCCGGCAAAAGGACGTCTTTT
>CAMAGA010000015.1 GCA_945833955.1 uncultured Clostridia bacterium | reverse complement strand
TTTTTTTAAAATCCGTACCCCGTAAATCCGTGTTCCGCTTTTGCGGCAACCCTTTCGGCTATCCGATTACATATATATCATTTATTATACGGATTGTTCCGCACGAGTGCGGACGAATTCTTTTCCGTACGGAGACCAACGGGAAGGCGTCATGGGCAATCTCGCCTCCGCCCTTGCGCAGGGCGTGCGGGTTTTTTTATAAAAAGACAAAAGAAAACGAACGGCGGCTATTTACAAAAAAATAAATTTATGTTATAATCATGGGGAGAGGAGAAAGAAAAATGAAAGCAACTTCCGTGTTCGTCTGTTCGGAGTGCGGCGCAAGCAGCCCCAAGTGGCTGGGGCGTTGCCCTACCTGCGGAAAATTCAATACTTACGTGGAGGAGGCGGTGGAACCGCCGCCCCCTGCGGTCGGCAAGCGAATAAGCCCCGTCCGCACAAAGAGCAATGCGCCCGTCCGACTTTCCGAAGCGCGCTACACGGAAGAGGAACGGGTGTCAAGCGGCATACGGGAACTGGACGACGTGCTCGGCGGCGGTCTCGTCAAGGGGTCGCTCGTGCTGCTCGGCGGCGATCCCGGAATCGGGAAAAGCACGCTTTTGACGCAGGTTGCGCTCAGCCTCGGGCAAAAGCAGAAAGTGCTGTACGTTTCGGCGGAAGAGAGCACCTCGCAGGTGAAGATGCGTTGCGATCGGCTGGGCGTTACGGCGCCTTCCCTTTATCTTTTAAACGAGACCTGCGTGGAAGACATCGAACCGCATATAGAGGGCGTTTCCCTCGTCGTGGTGGACAGCATCCAGACGGTGTACACGGAGAGCGTATCCTCGGCGGCGGGGACCGTTTCCCAGATACGGGAATGCACCGTCCGCTTTATGAAAATTGCCAAGAGCAGAAACGTCACCTTTTGCATCATCGGGCACGTTACCAAGGAAGGGGCGATTGCGGGGCCGAAGATACTCGAACACCTCGTGGATACCGTACTCTACTTCGAGGGGGAAAAGGAAAACCAGTTCCGCATACTGCGCGCGGTGAAAAACCGCTTCGGATCCGTACAGGAAATGGGCGTGTTTGAAATGACGGAACAGGGCATACGGGGCGTGCAGGACTACGGGGAGCTGTTCCTTTCGGAAACGAGGGGCAAGACGGCGGGCAGCGTGGTTACGCCGAGCGAATCGGGCAACCGTTGTATGCTGGTGGAAATACAGTCGCTCGTAGCCAAGAGCGTGTACGGTATGCCGAGGCGTCTGCCTTCCGGCATAGACATGAACAAAACCATACTGCTGGCGGCGGTTCTGGAAAAGCGTTGCTCCCTGCCCCTCTTTAATTACGACGTATACCTAAACGCCATGGGCGGCATACGCATCTTTGAACCTGCGGTGGACCTTGCCGTGTGCGCTTCCCTGGCAGGCGCATTCAAAAATATTCCCGTCGATCGGGCTACTGCCGTATTCGGGGAAGTCGGCTTGACGGGGGAAGTGCGGGGCGTGCGCAATGCGGAAAGGCGGGTGAACGAGTGCCTCAAAATGGGGTGCAAACGGGTGGTACTGCCCAATAAAAACGTGGATGCCTGCAAAAAATATGCGGATAAAATCGAGCTTTGCGGCGTGAGCTACGTTTCGCAGATGATATCGCTCCTTTTCCCCGCAGGCGCAAAGGAGATCCCCGACTTTATAGAGGAGTGAAAATCGAACGGAATTTTCGGTAAAATCCGATAAAGTTTCCCGTTTCGGGGTGATATATATAATAGTAAAGGGAATGCGTGTTACCCCGAAAAAAATAAAAAGGAATCGATAACAAAAAATAAAGAATAAAAAAGAGGTAGCAATGCTATGCAGTGGTTTACTGATTTTACGGTTTTGGAAAAAGTCTACTTTATCGTAGGCTGTATATTCGGTCTGCTCCTCATCGTGCAGATTATCCTGCTCAGCGTCGGCGCGGCGTCGGGCGGAGATATCGACGTGGACGGAGACGGGGAGATCGACGTAGAGGGCGATATCGACGGCGGGTCCTTCTTCACGATTCGGGGCATGATCGCCTTTTTCAGCGTGGGTGCCTGGGTGGGGCTGGCGGCGTCCGTCGGCTTGCCGGAAAATTTGTGGTGGGTATCCATTCTCATCGCCCTTGCCGCCGGTTTTTTGGCGCAACTGGGTATGTACTTTGCGGTGCGCCTCGTGTTGAAGCAGCAGTGCTCCGGCACGGTGCGGCTGAATGCGCTGGTGGGCAAAACGGCTACCGTGTACGTTTCCGTTCCCGCTTCCCGTTCGGGCAGGGGTAAGGTTACGCTTACGGCGCAGGGCAGATATATGGAACTGGACGCCGTTACGGAGGAAGCGGAGCGCATCCCCGTGGACACGATGATCGAGATCGTCGCCATGGAAAACGAGTGCGCGCTCGTCCGTACCAAACCAAAGGAATCTACCGAATAAACGGTAAGAAATAAAATTCATAAGGAGAATGAAAATGATTCAAAATTTATGTGCCGAACTCGGCCCGATCGTCGGCGTGGTGGTATTCATCGTAGTACTGCTTTTGGTGATGATCATCCTGCTCGTCATCGCCCGCATCAAAACCTGTCCTCCGGATAAGATTCTGGTCGTCAGCGGTAAGCTGCCCGGCAAGCGCAAAGAAGATAATCCTTCTTCGCTCTGCATTCACGGGGGCGTAAAGTTCGTGGTTCCCTTCTTCCAGAAGTACACCTTTCTGGATCTGACGCCGCTTGCCATCAACGTGGACTTAAAGAGCGCGCTTTCCAAGCAGAACATCCGTATCGACGTGCCCTCCGTATTTACGGTCGGTATTTCCACGGAACCGGGCGTCATGCAGAATGCGGCGGAACGTCTGCTCGGCCTGTCCCTCAGCAATATTTCGGATCTTGCCAAGGATATCATCTTCGGTCAGCTTCGTCTCGTCATCGCACAGATGGAAATCGAAGAGATCAACCAGGACAGAGATAAGTTCCTCGAAGCCATTTCGAGAAACGTGGAAGGCGAACTGCGCAAGGTGGGCTTAAAGCTCATCAACGTAAACGTAACGGACATCACGGACGAATCCGGTTACATCATCGCACTCGGACGGGAAGCTGCCGCCAAAGCCATCAACGACGCCAAGATTTCCGTTGCCGAAGAAGACAAGAAGGGTTCCATCGGTCAGGCGAACGCCAAGATGCAGGAAAGAATCACGGTTGCCGAAGCGGAATCCAAGGCGATCGAGGGTGAAAACAGAGCCAAGGCGGACATCGCCCTTTCCCGTGCAACCTTGCGTGAAAAGGAAGCGGAAGCTTTGAAGCTTGCCGTCACCGCCGAAAAGGTGCAGGAAGCCAAGGCGCAGGAAGAATCCTATGCGGCGCAGAAGCAGGCGGAAATTGCCCGTGCCGCCAAGGAACAGGCAACGAGGGAAGCCGATATCATCGTCGCCGCCGAAATCGAAAGAAAGAGAATCGAAATCGAAGCGGAAGCGCAGGCGGAACAGGCACGTAGAATTGCAAGAGGTGAAGCGGACGCCGTTTACGCCAAGATGGAAGCGGAAGCGCGCGGTGCTTACGAAAAACTTTCCAAACAGGCGCAAGGTATGGAAGAGCTCGTGAAAGCTGCCGGCGGCAACGCAACCGACGCCGCAAGACTGATGGTTACCGACAAGTTGGAATCGATCGTAGACGCACAGGCGCAAGCCATCAGCAACATCAAGATCGACAAGGTTACCGTATGGGACGGCGGTCAGGGTGCCGAAGGCAAAACGGGAACGGCAAACTTCGTTTCCGGTATGCTCAAGAGCCTGCCTCCTTTGGAGGACGTATACGCCATGGCAGGGCTTTCCTTGCCGAAGATCATCGCCCCCGAAAAGAAGGACGGGGAATAATCTATCGGGGGAACCCCCAAAAAAAAGAATACGAAAGCCGCAAGGAAGTTCCTTGCGGTTTTTGATGGGCGATAATTTTGATGGGCGATAATTTTGATGGGCAATATTTTTGATGGGCAGAATCGGTAAAACCCGCAGTGCGATCCGTGGCAATAATCGTTGCGCTTACCGTTTTGGGGAAAAGAGAATTTGCAAGAAAGGAAAGGAAAGAACGGAAAAAAACTGTTCGGAATTATCAGATTGCTGTATGCCGTAACAGATTATAAACATTTTAAAATAGGTTTGGTTTTATTTGACTATTTTTTCGCCGTTTTATATAATAGGATGCGGTTGAGTATGTAGATAATGCAACCAAAGGAATGGAAGAAAAATATGAGTTGGATTGAAGTTTTTAACCTGGTGATCGGCATTCTGTTTACGGTATGTTATTCCTATCAGATTTTTTATCTGATCGTGGGAACGTTCGTCAAACCCCGCCGCTATCCCGTATGCGAACAGAAAAACCGCTACGCAATCATGATTGCGGCAAGAAACGAAGAAAAGGTCATCGGTCAGCTGTGCGACAGCATTCGGGAACAGGATTATCCGAAGGACCTCGTGGATATTTACGTCATTGCGGATAACTGTACCGATTTTACGGCGGAAGTAGCCCGTGCGCACGGCGCATTCGTTTACGAACGACAGAATAAGGAAAAGGTTGGCAAGGGTTACGCCCTCGAAATGCTGTTTGAAAACGTACAGGCAAAGGTCGGCAAGGATTACTACGACGGCTTCTTCATCTTCGATGCGGACAACCTTTTGGACGAACACTATATTTCCGCTATGGACCGTTGCGCCAATGCGGGCAACAAAATCATCACGAGCTACCGTAACTCCAAAAACTACGGCGACAACTGGATCTCCTCCGGTTACGCACTCTGGTTTATACGGGAAGCCCGTCATCTCAACAACGCGCGCAGTATTTTACATACCTCTTCCGCCGTATCCGGTACCGGGTTCTATATCGCCAAGGAAATCATCAATCGGCAGGGCGGCTGGAAGCACTTCCTTCTGACGGAAGATATCGAGTTCACCGTAGACAACGTAGTACAGGGCGAAAAGGTTGCCTTCTGTTACGACGCCATGTTCTACGACGAACAGCCCGTCAAGTTCAGCCAGTCCTGGCGGCAGAGAAAGCGTTGGGCAAAGGGTATGTTGCAGATCGTGCACAATTACAGCGGAAAGCTGTTCAAGGGCTTCTTCTCCAAGAACTGCTTCTCCTGCTACGATATGGCAATGACCACCGCTCCCGCCTTTTTCCTCACGGTAACCAGCTTGTTCGTCAATATCGTTGCGCAGATTACGGCGCTCTTCATGGGCGACGTGGAAATCGAAGTCGCCTTGCTGAGCGCACTCAATCTCTTCGTTTCGGCATTCGGCTTCATGTTCATAGTGGGTATCGTCACGGGTATCTGCGAATGGAAAAAGATTCACGCCCCTGCATGGCGGAAGATTTTGTCCTTCTTTACCTTCCCGCTCTTCATGTTCACGTACCTGCCTATTTCCGTAAGCGCACTCTTCTCCAAGGTAGAATGGAAGCCGATCGAACACAACGTAAGCGTCTCCACCAAGGACGTCGTTCGAGTAAGAAAGTAATTTGCGGATAGATACGGAATAATCGTTTTTTCAATATGCATCCCGAAAGCGGAAAAGACTTTCGGCGGTGCATATTTTTATGGAAAGACGAATTTTTCTGACTTTGCGGTCCGCAACCAAACGGCAAGGGGCGTGAATT
Organism: uncultured Clostridia bacterium; assembly: GCA_945833955.1. Taxonomy (GTDB): domain Bacteria; phylum Bacillota; class Clostridia; order Christensenellales; family Borkfalkiaceae; genus CAMAGA01. Next base: position 13,844 of record CAMAGA010000015.1, on the reverse strand, counting down.
TGGAAACCGATACAAAAACAGGGGAGTTTCCCCTTGCCTTTTTACTTGACAAAAACCCATAAAGGGTTTATGATTAGGAAGATAAAGGTATGATAAAAACGATAAAAGGAGAAAGAGAGAAAGTTATGACCATAGCAGAATTGCAGAAACAGATTTTACGGTTGAAAGCGGAAAAAGATTTTTATATTCTGGCGCACAGCTACGTTGCAAGGGAAATTTGTGAAATTGCGGACAGCGTAGGCGATTCCTATAAGCTCAGTTGCGATGCGCAGAAGGCAAAAAATGCCAATATATTGCTTTGCGGCGTTCGCTTTATGGCGGAAACGGCAAAAATCCTTTCGCCCGAAAAGCACGTCTATCTTTCCTGTGCGGAAGCCGGTTGCCCCATGGCGGAACAGATGGATAAGGACATGATCGAAGCGATCAAAGAGACCGACCCCACGCTTGCCGTAGTGGCTTACGTGAATACCACGGCGGAATTGAAGACGGTTGCCGACGTCTGCGTTACTTCCTCTTCGGCGGTACAGATCGTGCGCAACATGGAGGAGGACAATATCCTCTTTATCCCCGACTGCAATTTAGGCGCATACGTCAAGGAGCAGGTGCCCGAAAAGAAGATAGAACTGCTTCAAGGCGGTTGCCCCGTGCACGCGGCAATCAGCAAAAAGGACGTGCTTGCCGTCAAAGCCAAGCACCCTTCTGCCCTCTTTGCCGTGCACCCCGAATGCCGTGCGGAAGTGGTTGCGCTTGCCGATTACGTCGGCTCGACTTCCGGCATCATGCAGTTTGCCAAAAAGAGCGACGCCAAGGAATTTATCATCGGTACGGAAATTTCCATTGCGGAAACGTTGCAGTACGAGTGCCCCGATAAAAAATTCTATCCCCTTTCCAAGCGGCTCATCTGCCCGAACATGAAGGCAACGACCCTTGCGGACGTGTACCACGTATTGAACGGCGAAGGCGGAGAAGAAATTCTCCTCGACGACGAGACGATTGCCAAGGCAAAGAGATGTTTGGACAGAATGATTGCGCTCGGCGGTTAATTTTTGAAAAAAGAACATACTGATTCATAGAGAAAACAAAGAGGTTGAATTATGAGAACTGTTTATGCAGACAATGCGGCAACGACCAAAATGAGCAAGACTGCCGTTGCGGCAATGCTCCCCATGCTCGAAGAATTTTACGGGAATCCCTCCTCGTTGCATACCACGGGGCAAATCGTCAAGGAAAAGCTGGACGAAGCGCGCGCCGATATCGCAAAATGTCTGAACGCCGAACCCAACGAAATCTACTTTACTTCCTGCGGCACGGAGTCGGACAACCTTGCCATCCGCACGGCGGCGGAACTCGGCGCCAAAAAAGGAAAAAAGCACATCGTCACCACCGCTTTTGAGCATCACGCCGTATTGCATACCGTGAAAAAGCTGGAAAAGCAGGGCTTTACGGTAACGTATCTGCCCGTTTCCGCACACAACGGCGTGCTGGATGCGAGCGAGGTGGAAGCCGCCATTCGGGAGGATACCGCCCTCGTAACGATCATGTTCGCCAATAACGAAATCGGCACGATTCAGCCGATCGAGGAAATCGGCAGAATCTGCAGGGAAAAGAAGGTGCTCTTCCATACGGACGCCGTACAGGCGGCAGGTCATTTGCCCATCGACGTCAAAAAGCAAAATATAGATATGCTCTCCCTTTCCGCACACAAATTCCACGGTCCCAAGGGCGTGGGCGTGTTGTACGCAAAGCGGGGAGTGCGCCTCGTCAATCTGATGGAAGGCGGCGCACAGGAAAAGGGAAAGCGCCCGGGAACGGAAAACATGGCGGGCATCGTGGCAATGGCTGCGGCTTTCAAGGAATCCTGCGCCAATATGCAGGAAGTCAGCGTCCGTCTGACCGCGCTTCGGAACAAGCTCATCGACGGGCTTTCCGCAATTCCCCACAGCGCACTCAACGGAGACAGGGAAAAGCGTTTGCCCGGCAACGTGAATTTCAGTTTTGAAGGCATCGAAGGCGAAAGCTTGCTTTTATACCTCGACGACGTCGGAATCGAAGTATCGAGCGGCAGCGCCTGCGCTTCGGCTTCCCTCGACCCCAGCCACGTGCTTCTGGCAATCGGCGTACATCGGGAGGTAGCGCACGGGTCCGTTCGTATCTCTTTGGGGGAAGACGCCACGGAAGAGGACGTAGATTACATTTTGGAAAAATTACCGCCCATCGTTGCGGATTTAAGGGAAATTTCCCCCGTCTGGGACGCATTGGAAAAAGGCACCATGACGCATAGAATTTAAGGAGAAAAATTATGGCTTTATACAGCGAAAAAGTAATGGATCATTTCAGACATCCCAGAAACGTAGGCAAGATTGACGATGCGGACGGCGTCGGCGAAGTAGGCAACGTGGTTTGCGGCGATATCATGCGTATGTACATCAAAGTCAAGGATAATATCATCACGGACGTAAAATTCAACACGTTCGGCTGCGGCAGCGCCATCGCCACCAGCTCCATGGCGACCGAGCTGATCATGGGCAAATCCATAGACGAAGCTTTGGAACTCACCAACAAGGCGGTTGTGGAAGCGCTCGGCGGTTTACCCTCGCATAAAATCCACTGCTCCGTTTTAGCGGAAGAAGCCGTTCGCGCGGCAATCGTGGATTACTTTGAAAAGAACCATATCGAATACGACAGAGAAAAATACGCACCGAAGGAAGATTGCGAACACTGCCATGCCCATGACGAATAACGATAATTTTGACAGTACGGTAACGGACGAAGTTCTGTCGGAAGAGGAAGAACTCAACCCGTTTGACATTGCAGACGGCGTTCTGTACGGCGTGGACGAGATTGCCGCAACGGGCGAGATCGTCGTGCCGGACGGCGTAACCGTCATCGGTAAGTCCGTCTTTGCGGGCAAGTCGGTCCGCACGGTGGTTTTGCCGAAGACGGTTCGGGAAATAGAGGACAGCGCCTTTGCCGGCAGCGACCTGGATAAGATCGTGATCCCCTCCTCCGTGCAGAAACTCGGCAAGGACGTATTCGAGCTGTGCGCCAATTTGGAAGAAGTCGTCTTTTTGGGGGAATTGCAGACGTTGCCGTTCGGCACGTTCTACGGCTGTTCTTCCCTCAAAAACATAGAATTGCCGCAAAACCTGACCCGCATAGAATCGAACGCCTTCGGCGGTTGCGACCGCTTTGAGGAAATCGAACTGCCCGCAACGGTTCAGTTCGTCGGCAAAGACGCATTCGTCGGTTGCGTCAATTTGAGAACGATACATCTGAACACGGCGGAAATCCCCAAAGGATTCCATAAGGACTGGAACGTAAAGCAGTCGCTCCTCTGGATGCGCATACGCTACGACTATACGACCAAAAAATGAGCTGTATTCCCCGACCTTGCCCAAGGTGCGGGGAATTTTCGGCAATAAGCATTGCTTTTTGCCGTAAATTGTGGTATAATAACGCAAAGTTTACGATTCTTTTACAATTTTGCAAAAATTCGGTAACCGTATTCGGATACAATAGAGGAGGGTAAAAAAATGACGGAGCGTATACTGTTGGCGGAAGACGACGCGGCTTTGAATGCGTTGGTGGAGTTTGCCTTACGGGAAGGCGGTTACGAAGTGGTAGCCTGCAAAAATGGCGCCGAAGCGTTGCAGGCGCTCGAAAGACAGACTTTCGATATGATCCTGACGGATATCATGATGCCGGGCGCAGACGGCTTTGCCCTCGCCGAGGCGGTGCGCAAAAAGGATACCCGCATTCCCATCTTATTCATGACGGCAAAGAGCGATAAATATTCGCAGATTCTCGGCTACCGACTGGGCATAGACGATTACATAGTCAAGCCGTTCGACGTGGAAGTGCTGACGTTAAAAGTGGACGCGGTGTTCCGCCGTACCCGAATAGAAGAGGAAAAACAGCTGTGCGTCGGCAATCTGACCATGAAGCAGGAAGAGCATACCGCCTACGTGGACGGCAAGGAACTGCCCCTGACGGTGCGGGAATTCGACCTTTTATATAAGATGCTCTCCAACCCCAAGCGCACTTTTACCCGTTCCGTGCTCATGGACGAGTTCTGGGACTTCGATTCCTCCGCCACTTCCCGCACGGTGGACGTATGCATGGCAAAACTGCGGGAAAAAACTGCCGCTTGCGACGGGTTCAAAATCGTAACCGTGCACGGGCTGGGTTATAAAGCGGTGCCGGTGTAAAGGGGAAGGTATGCAAAATCGAAAGGTTTCCAAAAAGCAAAAACGGCGGGACGGGCAAGGGATCACCATCACGCCCCTCGGCTTCGTTATTCTCTTTTTTATGGAGCTCATTTCCATAGAAATCGCCATCGCCATCTATCGGATGATATCTTCCGTAACGGAAGATAACTTCATCGTTACGATCGTCATGTTTGCGGTATCGCTGTCGTTTGCGGCGGTGTGCGTGGTCGTGGATTGGGGCAGGCGAAAGGTTATGGCGCATAAGCCCGTGCAGGATATCCTCCGCGCGACGGATAAAATAGCCGCAGGCGATTTTTCCGTGCGCATTCCCCTGCGCCACCCTTACGGCAAGTACGACAGCTACGACCTGATCGAGGCGAATATCAACCGCATGGCGGAGGAATTGGGGAAATCGGAGCTGGTGAAGAACGACTTTGTTTCCAACGTTTCCCACGAACTCAAGACGCCACTTGCCGTCATTCGCTCCTACGCTTCCCTGCTTACAAAGCCGGGGTTGGATGCGGAAAAGAAGGAACAGTGCGTCCGGACGCTGGTTTCGGCAACGGATAGGCTCTCCGACCTCGTTACCAACATTTTACAGCTCTCTAAACTGGAAAACAGCAGGATCCTGCCCGAAAAACAGGAGTGCGATCTGACTGCGCTCGTCTCCGAAGAAGTGCTGAAATTTGAGGATACGGTGGAAAAAAAGAGGATAACTTTGGAATGCGATTTACAGGACGTCAAGGCGTATGCCTGCCCCGCTTATATGCAGATCGTCGTGGGCAATCTCCTTTCCAATGCGGTCAAGTTCACGGAAGCGGAAGGCAGTATTTTCGTTTCGCTGAAAGTTTCGGAGGGGGACGTGGTGCTCAGCGTGCGGGATACGGGTTGCGGCATAGAGCCGGAAACGGGCAATCGCATCTTTGAAAAATTTTATCAAGGCGACACTTCCCACGCTTCGGAGGGCAACGGGCTGGGGCTGGCGCTCGTCAAACGGGTCATCGACGTTCTCGGCGGCAATATTGCCGTGGAAAGCACGCCGGGGGAAGGCAGTACCTTTACGGTTACCTTGCGGAGCTCGCCTTAAAGCTGCGTGCGCTTTTTGGAACATTGCGAAAAAAGAGGAAAAAAGAACATGAGCGACAAACAATTCAGTTACCGTTATACGGCTCCCACGGAAGAGGAGCGGAAGGAAATAGAGAGCATCCGCAATGCGTTTGCGGAAAATCCGCCCCTGGAGCAGTTGCGGTCGTTAAACAAAAAGGTGCAAAAAAGAGCTTCTCTCTGGGGGTGGATCGTCTCCGTGATCGGTTTTCTCGTTTTTGGCGGCGGAATTTCCGTTTTGCTGGAAATGCGTTCTTACGGCTGGGGAACCGCCGTTGTCCTGCTCGGCGTCATCGGCATTCTCGGCGGACGGCTCACTTACGACGAACTGTTGCGCCACGGGCAAAAAAAGTACGGCAAACAGATAGCGGAACTTGCCGAAACGCTTTTAAAGGAAGAAAAAAAGGAAGAACCGCCCGAGTCGTAAATTTCGGCATTCCCAAAAATACAGGCCGTTTGCAGTTTTAAAATTCGGCATAAAACCCAAATACCGCTACCGATCGGCTTGCGCCCGAGGGAAGCGGTATTTTTTACGGAGTGTACTTCTTTACGGAGGCGCCTGAAAGTGATAGACAGGGTGGACGAGGCGGTCTACCGTAACGGCAGCGGTTCGGCTTTTCCGATAATAACCTTTTTATGATTTTCATTTTTCGTTTACCGTCCTTTTTTCAAAATTGTAATTGTGATTTTATTTTATCGGAAAAATCGTTTGACTTTTGCCGCAAAGTGATATATACTTATAGACAGTTGAACGGCTTATGCGCGTTCATTCCCGCCAACTCACTTGTGGCATTGCCCCGAACGGAAAGTTTCGGGGAATTTTTTTATGCTTCGGCACCCGTCCCGCATATTCAGAGGGCGGCTTTTCCCCTGCCTTTGCGCAGTCTCCGACCCTGCCGTTTTGCCGAAAAAAAGTTGCGAAAACCTTTTTTTACCCAAAAAGTTTATAATCCATTCATAAATGTATGCTATAATAAAAAGGAAAAGAAAGGAGTATAGGATTATGTTTCGTATTCTGGTAGTCGAAGACGACCGAAATTTGAATAAACTCATCTGCACGGTTTTGGAGCGGAACGGCTATGCCGCCGCAGGCGTCGGCAATCCTGCGGAAGCCTTTGCCGCATTCGAGTCCGCGCAGTTTGACCTGATTATTTCCGACATCATGATGCCCGGCATGGACGGCTTCGATTTTGCCAAAGAGGTCCGCAAGGATTCCGCCACCATGCCCATACTGTTCGTAACGGCAAAGGACGATTTTGCTTCCAAACAGCGGGGGTTTTCCATCGGCGTGGACGATTACATGGTCAAGCCGATCGACATCAACGAGCTCGTGCTGCGCGTTACCGCCCTTTTACGCCGCTCCAATATCGCCAATGCGCATCGGGTAACGGTAGGCAAAACGGTTGCCGACTACGATACGCTTACCGTAAAAAGGGAAGATGCCCTCGTGGTGTTGCCGCCCAAGGAATTCTATATTCTGTTCAAGCTATTATCCTACCCCGATAAAATTTTCACGCGGAGCAATCTGATGGACGAGTTCTGGGGAATGGACAGCGAAAGCTACGAGCGCACGGTGGACGTGCATATCACGAGGCTTCGGGAAAAGTTCAAAAACAACCCCGATTTTTCCATCGTTACGGTGCGGGGGCTCGGCTATAAAGTCGTCAAAAACAAAGGGAACGTTTCATGAAAAACAATAGACCGAAACAAACGAAAAGAGAGGAAGAGGACGCAAGGGAAGAGGCGGAAGGTCTCTTTTCCGGGCAGTTGACGCTCCGGATCGTATGGATTTGTTTTAATTCCATGTTCGTTACGATCTCTGCATTCTTAGGCATCCTGTTCCTTCTGGTACACGCCAAGCTCGTTGTTTTTATAGGCATCAATATCTATATTATCGGCATTATCGGGCTGTGCAGCATCGTTGCGGGAACGGTCCTTTCCGCAGTCATTATCCGAAGATACCTCAATCCCATACACAAGATCAGCAAAGCCTCCACCAAGGTTGCCAAGGGCGATTTTACCGTGATCGTAAAAGATCCCTGTTTGCGCAAGGAAGACGATGAAGTGAGCACCCTGATTCAGAACTTCAACGCAATGGTGCAGGAACTCGGCAAAATGGAGATGCTCAAAAACGACTTCGTAGCCAACGTTTCCCACGAAATGAAGACGCCGCTCTCCACCATTCAGGGGTATGCGACGCTCTTGCAGGACCCGACGCTCAGCGAGGAGGAGCGGAATAACTATACCTCCCTCATCATCGAGTCCTCCAAACGCCTGACGACGCTCACGCAGAACATCCTCAAACTTTCCCGACTGGAAAATCAGACGCTCGTTATACAGCAATCCACCTTTTCCCTGGACGAACAGATACGGCAAAGTATTCTCTCCTATGAAAAGCAGTGGACGGAAAAGGACCTCGAATTGGATATCGACTTAGAACCTATGGAAATCACCACGGACGAGGATCTGCTCTACACCGTCTGGACGAACCTGATCGGCAACGCCGTTAAATTTTCCCAACCGGGCGGATACGTCGGCGTAAAAAGTTATCGGGCGGGCGAATACGTGGTAACGGAGATATCCGACCACGGCCCCGGTATACCTTTGGAAGAGCTCGGGCATATCTTTGATAAGTTCTATCAGGGGGACAGCTCCCACACCAAGGAAGGCAACGGTCTGGGACTGGCGCTCGTCAAGCGCATACTCGTGCTGTTGCAGGGGGAAATTTCGGCGGACAGCGTGGTAGGCAAGGGCAGTACCTTTACGGTCAAAGTCAAAAGCATATAAAGTAAAAGCAATAGTAATAGTCAGCGAATACAATCCTTTGGTTTTATATAAAAAGTATTCTTTCGGATATCGGCGGCACCGATACCCGAAAAGAACGTCGTTTTTTCCTGTAAAAAAATTGTGATAAGGTATATCCTTATCACAATTTTTTATGCTTGTTTTGTAGCAATTCCCTTTGTCTGTTTATTGGCAGACGGCGGCAATCGCCCGATAGTAGACTTCGTACATGAGGCGGATCTGCCCGAAGGTAATAAATTCGTTGCTGTTGTGAATGCGGTTGTCGATATCGGCGGTTTCCGGGCCGAATCCGCAACCGTTTTTCAACGCCCTTGCATACGTGCCGCCGCCGATGGCTATGGGCTGTGCGTGTTCCCCGGTGACGGAGTTATAAACGCCGAGCAGGGTCTGAATAAGCGGGCTGTTCTTGTCGCAAAAGAGCGGCTTTTTGTCTTCCAGAACGGTATAGGGCAGGCCGAACGTATCCAAAGCGGCGCATACGTCTTGGGAAGTGAGCGTTGCCGGGTAACGGATGTCGCAGGTAAAATACAGAACGCCGTCTTCCAAAGTTACAAGGTCGGGCGAAAAGGTGAGGTGACCCGTTTCATCCTGCAATTTTTGTATGCCGCAACGGTCGGCAAACAGGACGTCCGCCAAATCGTCCAACCCGAAGTAACGGAGCAAAGGTTCAATGGCATTTTTGCCCTTTTCCGGCGTGGAAGCGTGCGCCGCTACGCCGCGGGAAACAATTTTTCCGCCATCCTTGCAGTATTTGCAATTCTGCTCGCAACCGGGCACGAACGTCAGTCCGAACTTTTCCAGTTTTTCGTAGTCGGGTTCCACTCCGTTTGCAAGCGTTGCCTCGCAGTAATCGCAGACGGCGTTGACAACCGTTCCGCCCTGCAAGGCAGCAAAGGGCGCAGGCGTAGGGAGTTTATAGGCTATGCGCACGGGGTGAATGCCCTTTTCCGCATAGATGATGGGGAATTCCGCGTCGGGCGAAAAGCCTTCTTCCGGCATGACGGCGACCTTTCTGTAATGCTGAATGCACTCCCAGCCGGCTTCCTCGTTGCAGCCGACGATGAGTTTGATTTTGCGGTTGGGGATAAAACCCTCTTCCTTTAAGGCGCGCAACGCATACAGCGTAACGATGGCGGGGCCCTTGTCGTCCATGGTGCCTCTGCCCCAGATCTTTTCGTTCACCGGGTCGATTTCTCCGCCGAACGGATCGTGCTCCCAGCCGTTGCCCACGGGCACGACGTCCAGATGCGCCAAAATGGCAAATTCCTTGCCGTTGCCGAAGACGACTTCGCCGATATAGTTATCATAGTTATGCGTTTCAAAACCAAAGCTTTGGGCAAGCTCCAAAAAATAGCGGAGGGAATCCGCCGTTCCTTTCCCGAAGGGCATACCTTCGAGGGGGGCCGTCTGTACGGAGTCGAATTTTACGATTTCGCTGATCGATTTTACGATTTCCTGAAAATATTCTTGCATGATGTCCACCTTTTTAAAAAAACTGTCTAAAATAATTATACACTTTTTTGAAAATATGGTAAAATAGATTCGGGGCATAATTTTTATTTTTTGAAAATATTTTAAAAGCCCCTTCCGGAGAAAAGAAACAACATAAGGAGTCAATCGGATATTTATGGAAAAGAAAGTAAGAACGAGATTTGCGCCCTCCCCCACGGGATATATGCATATCGGCAATTTGCGGACTGCGCTGTACGAATACCTGTTCGCAAAAAAGAATAAAGGCGACTTTATCCTCCGCATCGAAGATACCGATACGGAACGCTTTGTGGAAGGCGCGGTAGACGTCATTTACCGTACCCTGCAGGACGTAGGCATGGACCACGACGAGGGACCCGATAAGGACAAGGGATACGGCCCTTACGTGCAGAGCGAACGTATGCAGAGCGGCATCTACAAAAAGTATGCGGAAAAACTCGTGGAGCTGGGCGGCGCTTACCCGTGCTTCTGCTCGCAGGAGCGCATTGCGTCCTTAAAGAACGAAAACGGCATTACCCGTTACGACAAGCACTGCCTGTCCCTTTCCAAGGAAGAGGTAAAAGCGCGCATCGCCGCAGGCGAACCGTACGTCATCCGCCAGAACGTACCCACGGAAGGAAAGGGAACCTATCAGGACCTCGTATTCGGGGAAATCTCCGTGGACTATAAGGATATCGAGGACGGCATTCTTTTAAAGAGCGACGGTATGCCCACCTATAACTTTGCAAACGTGATAGACGACCACCTCATGGGCATTACGCACGTCATCCGCGGCATCGAATACCTCTCCTCCACGCCCAAGTACAACTTGATTTACGATACCTTCGGCTGGGATCGCCCCGTATACATTCACGTATCGCCCGTCATGAAGGACGAACAGCACAAGCTTTCCAAGCGGAACGGCGACGCAAGCTATCAGGACCTGATCGCCAAAGGTTACTGCAAGGAAGCGGTGCTCAATTACATTGCCTTGCTCGGCTGGGCACCCAAGGACGGCGTGGAAAAGATGACGCTTGCGGAAATGATTGAAAAGTTCGACGTAAACGGCATTTCCAAGTCCCCTTCCATCTTCGACGAAGCCAAGCTCCGCTGGCTTTCCGGCGAGTACTATAAGGAAATGCCCGTGGAAAAGTTTACCGCCCTTGCCGAACCGTACTTTGCCAAGAGCAAGGTATACGGCAAATACGACCTTGCCAAGCTGGTTGCGCTCGTAAAAACGAGAGTGGACGTTTTAAGCGAAATTCCCGAAAAGGTCAACTTTTTAGAAGAATACGGCGAGATAGACCCTGCGCTGTACACGCATAAAAAGATGAAGAGCGACGTTTCCATCGCCAAAAAAGTGCTGCCTGCCGCAAGAGCGGTACTGGCGCAAACGGACGACTACTCGAACGCCGCGCTGTACGAAGCGCTCAAAAATCTGGCGGTTTCCATGGGAATGAAAAACTCGCAGGTGCTTTGGGGCGTGCGGGTTGCGCTCACCGGTAAGGAAAGCACGCCCGGCGGCGCAAGCGAAATGGCGGAACTGTTGGGTAAGGAAAGAACGCTTGCCCGGTTGGATCATGCGATTGCGCTTCTGGAGTCCGCACAGTGAAGAGGCTGAAAGATTTACCGAAGCAAATCTGGGAGTATTGGGCGGACTTTTTCCGCAAACAGACCAAGTTCATCCTGTACGGCAAGCTCATCATTTTCGGGTTTCTGGTCGTCATGTCCGTGGTGGCGCTTGCGGAAAGCTTTGATACGTTAAGCTGGATACCCATTCTCGGCGCCGAGGTCATACTGCTTTTGGAAAACGCAATCAAAATGTTCCGCTTGCATTCCTTCAAGCAAAAGGAAGTCTGCTACGTGATAGACGTCATCTGCCTCGTCGTCATGATGTGCTTTGCAGGCGGCATCAGTATGTCGTCCATGTTCCTCATTATTCTCACGGAGTTCTACACGAGCTCCCCCCGCTTGCGGGATACGATGGTCATGTTCGCCGTGGTGCTTCTGATCTATATCGTTGCCTCTCTCGCCTGCGGATTCACGTTCTGGAATATAGACGCGGCGCAGCTGACCAGTCAGATTTTAAACGATACGCTCTATTTTATCTTTCATTTCTTTGCCATCAACTTTATCGTATTCAACTATCGGAACAATCTTTCCATGCAGGAAAAGAACAGGGAGATAGACAAAAAGAACAAGGAACTCAAAGATAAGAACAAGGCGCTGGATGAAGCCAACCGTATGCTCAACGAGCGGAACGGACAGCTCGAACAGGCAAACAAGGAACTCGTTCGGGGCAGGGCCGCCATCGAGGAAGTAATCAAACTCAAGGAACAGGAGCGAATCAGTCTTTCCATTCACAACAACGCCGGGCATACCATGACGATCGTCATCATGCAGACGGAAGCGGCAAGGGTCGCACTGCAAAACGGGCGGTATGAGGACGCACTCAGCATGATCGTTTCCGCCAATTTCAACGCCAAAAAGACGATGGAAGCGATTCGACAGACGGTACACGGCACGAACACGACGAGCATCAACAACCTGCAAACGGAAATTGCCACCATCGTGGATAACGTTACGGTGGGCGGACACATTAAATTCCGCACGGACGTAGACCAGATTTTCGTTTCGCAGGAGATGGGTGCGGCAATCAGCTCCATCGTGCAGGAAGGCATTTCCAACGGAATCCGACACGGTAAAGCCAACGCCTTTTATCTGGAAATCAAGCAGCGCAAAAAAGGGGAAGTGGATATACTGCTCTCCGATAACGGCTGCGGCGCAGATATCGAGCTATTGCGGGAAGGCTACGGCATTCAGGGCCTTCGGAAGATGTGCGAACGGTTCCACGGTCAATTCAGTTTCTATTCCGAACCGGAAGAGGGTTTTGAAATACATATCACTTTGCCGCTGACCGAACAGGAAGGCGATTCTATGGGAGGTAAAAATGGATCCAATTAAAGTACTCATTTGCGACGATCAGGAACTGCTCGTAAACGGGCTTTCGGAAATTCTCAGCCGCGCGGAGGGGCTGTCCGTAGTGGCAACCGCCTACGACGGCGAAGAGGCGCTTGCAAAATTAGCGGAAGTGCCCGTGGACGTCGTGCTGATGGATATCCGTATGTCCAACATGAACGGCGTGGTGGCAACGCAGCATATCAAAACGCAATATCCCAACGTAAAAGTCATCATTCTCACCACGTTTGACGATCGGGAATATATTCTCGACGCCATGAACTACGGCGCAAGCGGCTATCTTTTAAAGGACGTTTCCGCGGAAATTCTGGTAGATTCCATCCGCAACGCCTACAAGGGCGATACCATTCTGCCTTCCCGCATTGCAGTCAAAATTGCGGAAGCGGCAAAACAGGTTTCGGACGACCGCATCGTTAAACTCCGCCATACCTTTGACCTTTCCGAACGGGAAGCGGAAGTTGCGCTCATGCTGTACGACGGCTTCACCAACCGCCAGATTGCAACGGCTCTGAAGCTTTCGGACGGCTCTGCCCGCAACCATATCAGCAATATCTACAAAAAGATCGGTGCGGAAAACCGTGCCGGCGCACTCAACAAATTAAAAAATATTCTGTAAAAGCTATCCCCTTTTCTGCGGAAAAGGGGATAATTTTCGGCGGAATTGTGGATAACCGCAAAAAAAACCGCTTATCCACCAAGTTATCCACAATCCGAATGTGGATAACTTTCGCTTTTCGGTGGATAACTCCAAATTTATCGACAAATCGACGGATTTTGTATAGAAACGAGGGGTTTTCGGAAAGAATTTATCCACAATCGGGCGGAGTTTATCCACGCCTTTCCCCCAAAGAAAAACCGTGCGTTGGGGAATGCTGTGGAAAAATGTGTATAAACACGGACTTATACACATTCTGTGGATAACTATGTGGATAACTTTTTGGTTTTTACGAACAGAACGTTTGGAGTTATCCACATTTTGTACACGGAAGGTGGAAAGTTTTCCACCGCTCTGTGGATAAAGGGGAAGGGAAAAGAGAAACAGATTTTTTCAAAAAAAATCAAAAACAGGGATAAAAACGCTTGACAAGAAGGCGAGAAGGATATATAATAGCAAGCGTTATAAAACAAATGCGCCGTTAGCTAAGCTGGATATAGCGTCGGTCTACGGAACCGAAGGCCAGGAGTTCGAATCTCTTACGACGCACCAAGCGAATCCTTATTGCAATAAGGGTTCGCTTTTTTATTCCCCCAAGGAGGGTTTTGTATATGAAAAAGAAT
>CAMAGA010000014.1 GCA_945833955.1 uncultured Clostridia bacterium | reverse complement strand
CCGAGGTCAATACGGACGAAATCGCAAGCAAGGTAGTAATTCCTGCATACGATTACGAAGCGGTAGCGATGATGACGGCAGACTTAATCAAAGTTCCCGAAGTCAAGGTACCCGAAGTCAACGTGGATGAAATTGCGGCAAAGACGGCAGAGAGAATCGTACTTCCCGAAGTCAAAATACCCGAAGTCAACGTAGAGGAAATTGCCACCAAGACGGCGGAAAGAATCGTACTTCCCGAAGTCAAGGTGCCCGAAGTCAATACGGACGAAATCGCAAGCAAGGTAGTAATCCCTGCATACGATTACGAAGCGGTAGCAATGATGACGGCAGACCTGATCAAAGTACCCGAAGTCCATATTCCCGAAGTCAACGTGGATGAAATCGCCACCAAGACGGCAGAGAGAATCGTGCTTCCCGAAGTCAAAGTGCCCGAGGTCAATACGGACGAAATTGCAAGCAAGGTAGTAATCCCTGCATACGATTACGAAGCGGTAGCAATGATGACGGCAGACTTGATCAAAGTTCCCGAAGTCCATATTCCCGAAGTCAACGTGGATGAAATCGCGGCAAAGACGGCGGAAAGAATCGTGCTTCCCGAAGTCAAAGTGCCTGAAGTCAACGTAGAGGAAATTGCTACGAAGACTGCGGAGAGAATCGTACTTCCCGAAGTCAAAGTGCCCGAGGTCAATACGGATGAAATTGCAAGCAAGGTAATCGTTCCGACGATCGATACGGACGCACTGGTAGAAAAAATAACGGCAGTGCTGGCGGCGCAGAATACGGCTGAACCGATAGATGAAGACGGACTTGCGGAAAAACTGGCGGATTGCGTGACTCGGCTGTACGATGAGGACGAGGACGCTTACAGCATTCTCATTGACGACGAGGGTAGCCGCAAGATAGCCGAAAGCATAGCGGAAAAGCTGGCGGGGCTGTTGAAATCGTAAGTAGGAGCTGTTGAAACCGTAAGCAGGATTCGACAGAAAAGCCGGATGCGGATACATAAAAAGACAAGTTATGGAATTTTCCCGAAGTTCGGAAAAGACTTCGGGAAAATTTTACGAACTTGCATTCCCCCAATAGAAAGGAGAAACTGATTGAATAATTCGGAAAATCCCGTTTTCGATGCGGAAAACGGAACAAAAAAGAAAAGAACAACCACGAATAAACGCACGACGGGCGAGAGATCGGTAACGAACCGAAAGCCGAGGGCAAGCTCGACTGCGGAAGGCGGAGCGGAAAAGAAAAAAACAACCGCAAGACAGACAAGCTCGGGAGCGGGCAGAACCACCCATACACGGCGTGCGGCGACAACCGCCGAAGTAAAAATACCCGGAAGAAGCGTTCCTAAAAAGAAAGCCGAACAAACGGAAGCACCTTCCGTGCCGACCTGGAATGCCTTGATTACGCCCATGGATACGGAAGCGGAAACGATTCCGCAGGAAAAACCCGTCCGCCGCAGGACGGAAAGAAAAAAGACGGAAGTAACCGCAAAGACTGCCGCCAAGGGGCAGACGGAACCCGTCCGTATCTACTTTATCGGCGGCGTAGGGGAAATCGGCAAGAATATGACCGCCATCGAATACGGCGACGATATCCTCGTGGTGGACGCGGGATTGATATTCCCGACGGAAGAAATGCCCGGTATAGACCTCGTAGTTCCCGATATTTCCTTCCTCGTGCAAAATGCAAAAAAGGTGCGGGGCGTAATTTTAACGCACGGACACGAAGACCATATAGGCGGCTTACCCTATCTTTTAAAGGAACTCAACGTTCCCGTTTACGGCACGAAGCTTACGTTGATGCTTGCCGACAATAAAATTCGGGAACATCGCATCGCCAATACGGATTTGCGGGTAGTGCAGGCAGGCGATACCATCAGCCTTGGGTGCTTTTCCGTACAGTGCGTAGGCGTAACGCATTCCATAGCGGGGGCTCTGGCGTTTGCCATCACCACGCCGCAGGGCGTGATTTACCATAGCGGCGACTTTAAAATCGACCTGACGCCCGTAGCCGGCGCACCCATCGATCTCGAATCCATCGCGCGCATTGGGCAAAACGGCGTTCTGTTGTATCTGGGCGAATCTACCAACGTGGAGCGCCCCGGCTATACCATGAGCGAAACGGTCGTAGGGACAACGCTCGGGCATTTGTTTGCGGAACACGCAAGCCGACGCATTATCGTGGCGACGTTTGCTTCCAACGTGCATCGGTTACAGCAGATTATAGACATTGCCGCCGCCAATCATCGGAAAGTTGCACTCTCCGGCAGAAGTATGCTCAACGTAGTGGACGCTGCGTTAAAAATAGGAGAGTTGCACATCCCCGAAGATATTTTAATCGACATCGAAAAGATCAAAAACTACAAAGATACGGAGCTCGTAATCGTCTCCACGGGCAGTCAGGGCGAACCGATGAGCGCATTGACGCGCATGGCGTCCGGGGATTTGAAGACGGTCTCCATCGGCAATAACGATACCGTCATCATTTCGGCTTCCCCCATTCCGGGCAACGAAAAGATGATCTATCGTGTCATCAATAATCTGTATCGGAAGGGTGCGGAAGTCGTATACGAAAGTCTGGAAAAGATTCACGTTTCCGGCCATGCCTGCCAGGAAGAGCATAAAATCCTCCATAAACTCCTTCGCCCCAAGTTCTTCATTCCCGTACACGGCGAATACAGACATTTGAAGAAGCACGCAGATTTGGCAAAGAGCATGGGTATGCAGGAAGGCAATATTCTGATTGCCGATATCGGAAACTGCGTGGAATTGACGGCGGACAGCATCCGCTTCGGGGAGAGCTTCCCTGCGGGAGCAAGACTGATTGACGGCGACGGATTCGAAGACGAAAGCTCCAGCGAGGTCATGAAGGACAGAAGGCGCATCGCTTCGGAAGGTATGTTCATCGTATCGGTTGCGCTCATCCACGGCGAAGCGACGACTACGCCCACCATCATCAACAAGGGCTTTGTGTTTGCGGACGATAAAGAGAACATGGCGGATATTCAGGCGTGCGTGGAGAGAACGATCGCCGCCTTTGACGTGGCGTCGCACTCGGCGGACGAATTGGCTGCCGCCATCCGCAAAACGCTCAAAAACTATATTTTCAGGCATACGAAGAAGTCGCCGCTCATCGTACCCATCGTAACGGAACTGTAAGGTATGGAAAACTTCGATTACGCACACAGGAATACGGGCAGAACGTCCTTGCCGGGCGCAACTTTTTCGGCTTCGCTGGTGCGCGGCGCATGGAGCAAAGAACTGGACGAGGCACGAAAGGATGCCATGCGGCGGGAGATCCCCGTTGCCGACGACGAGAGCTTGCAGTACCTTTTGTGTACGGCGGTTGCTTCGGGAGCGAAACGCATACTGGAAATCGGTACGGCGGTCGGGCTTTCCGCCACCGCGCTCTTGCAGGCGTTGCCTGCGGCACGGATTACGACGATTGAATCCGATGAAAATTTTTATACGGAAGCCAAGCGGAACTTCGTTAAATTCGGCGTGAGCGAACGGGTGCAGGCATACCTCGGGGACGCCGGGGAAATACTCGCCATGATGGACGGCAAATTCGATTTCGTCTTTCTCGACGGGCCCAAGGCGCAGTATATCGCCTACCTGCCGGAAATCAAGCGGATGCTGGTATCGGGCGGCGTGCTGTTTGCGGACGACGTGCTTTTATACGGTTGGGTGAGCGGAGAAGTGCCTTGCCCTGCCAAAAGGCAGAGCATCGTGCGGAAAATTCGGGAATACCTGCTGGCGGTAACGGACGATGCGGCATGGATCACTTCCGTAGTGAACATAGGGGACGGCGTTGCGCTCAGCGTAAAGCGATAATGACGAAAAGCAATGAAAGGTGAAATTATGCAGGTAGAATTGTTGGCCCCTGCGGGCAATTTTGATAAATTAAAGACGGCG
The DNA here is from genome assembly GCA_945833955.1 of uncultured Clostridia bacterium. Taxonomy (GTDB): domain Bacteria; phylum Bacillota; class Clostridia; order Christensenellales; family Borkfalkiaceae; genus CAMAGA01. Next base: position 16,047 of record CAMAGA010000014.1, on the reverse strand, counting down.
TTGCACTTCGGTGCGGACGCAGTGTACGTGGGCGGGAAGCAGTTTTCCCTGCGTACTTATGCCGATAACTTTACGGATGCGGAATTGCAGGAAGCCGTGGAGTACGTGCATACCCGAGGCAAAAAAATTTACGTTACCGTGAATATCTTTGCCCGCAATGCGGATTTTGAATATCTGCGGCGATACTTTGTATTCTTATACTCGATCGGCGTGGATGCGGTCATCATTTCCGACCCCGGCGTGATTGCCTGCTGCAAAGAAGTTGCGCCCGATCTGACGGTACACGTTTCCACGCAGGCGAACCTGACCAATGCCTATGCGGTGCGCTTTTGGCAGACGCAGGGCGCAAAGCGTGCCATTTTGGCAAGGGAGCTTTCCTTGCGGGAAATATCCGAAATCCACGCCGCCGTGCCGACGATGGAACTGGAATGCTTTATTCAGGGCGCAATGTGCATCTCGTACAGCGGCAGATGCCTCCTTTCCAATTATCTGGCGGGGCGGGAATCCAATCGAGGCGCTTGCGTGCAGGCGTGCCGTTGGCAGTACGAGATCCGCAAAAAGGGAGCGTCGGACGACGAATGGATGCCCTTGGACGAGGACGGACGGGGCACCTACATTCTGAACAGCAAGGATCTGTGCCTGATCGACCATCTGCCCGAAATGGCGGAAAGCGGCGTGTGCTCGTTTAAGATAGAGGGCAGAATGAAGAGCGAGTACTATCTTGCAACGGTCATTCATGCTTATCGGCAGGCGATTGATTTTTACAAGACGCACGGACGGGACGAGCCGTTGCCCTGCGAATACAGAGCGGAACTTTCCGATGCGGCGCACAGGGCGTATACCACGGCGTATGCGCTCGGCGGCAACGAGGAAACCGTAAACTATACCGATTCGCAGGCGAAGGGAGATTGCGATTACGTAGCCAACGTGCTCGGCTATGACGGCGGCATACTGACCGTGGAAATGCGGAACCGCTTTAAAAGCGGAGAGACGTTGGAAGTACTTTCCCCCGATTACCCTTACGGTACGGCGTTTACCGTTCGGGACGTGACGGACGAAGGCGACAACGCCGTATCGGACGCAAAACTGGTACAGGCAACGTACCGTATGCCTTGCCCGTTCCCCTTGCGTAAGGGCGATATTTTACGCAGAAGAAAGTAAATAATAAGGAAAGAACTGCTATGGAAGAGATGATTTTAGAGTTGGACGATTGGTTTTGCAGGACGTACGCCAACGTACAGAGGTTGAGCACGTTGCCCGGTTACCGTATGCCTTCCGCCGGCGAAGTGGCGCAAAAGGATTATAAAGCGGCCGATCGCATGAAGCTGTATCGGCAGAGCAATCGAGGCGATTTGCTTGCACTGTTCAAGGACAGCGTAACGGATATGGAAGTGGGATTTTCCTACAGCGTTCCGCATTTGTCGGAGCGGATACGGGACTTTTTCCACCCCGGCATTTCTCCGCAGAAAAATATAAAATCCCTTTTGAAAAGAACAGGCAATACCAAAACGCCCGTATGGGAAAAGATCGGCGTCGATCGGGAAGTGTGGCGGTATATTGTAAAGGGTGCGTTGCGGCCGACCCGCCGTTCCGTGATGCGGCTTTGCATCGTTACGGGCGCAGGCGTGGAGGATTACGATCGGTTGCTCGACAGCATTTCTTTAGAGCGGGACGACGAGGACGTCTGGGAGATCATCGGCATCTTCATTCTGTCCAAACATATTACGGATATGCAGGCGGTAGAAGCCTGTTTTGCAGCATATAATTTACATTTTGCCAAGCAGAACGATTAAAATGCCGCAAAAATGCTTGCTATTCGCTTGAAAACGTGGTAGAATAAGCATAGAAAATAACCGAAGCGAAAAAAGAGTACCTTTTTCAAAACCGAAAGAGAACGGGGATCGGCGGCTGAAAGTCCCCTGCGGCAAACCAAAAGGGAAGTGCGTTTTCGCAGGGCGGCGTAAGTCCGCCTAAGGTTCGGGGGTAATGTCCCGCGGTCGTCCGCCGATACGGATACAGAGGAAACGGCAACGTTTTGAAGTAAAGTGGGACAGCGTTTTTCAGATACGCCTTTACAATACAGGGAATATACTGTATAGTAAGGGCGTTTTTACGTTCTTACAATAATCGGTAAGGAATGGTGTATTATGTTTTTTGCAAGATTGCGCAAGGATATCGCTGCGGCAAAGGCGAACGATCCGGCGGCGCGCAATAAATTTGAAATCTTTTTAACGTATTCGGGCGTACACGCATTGAGCGCGCACAGGGTAGCGCAGTTTTTTTATAAAATCAAGCTCAAATTGCTTGCCCGCATGATCAGTCAGCACAGCAAACGCCGTACCGGTATCGAAATTCATCCGGCGGCAAAAATCGCGCCAGGCGTGTTTATCGATCACGGTATGGGCGTGGTGATCGGGGAAACGGCGGAAGTCGGAACGGGTACGGTCATTTATCAGGGCGTAACCCTGGGCGGTACGGGTAAACAGACGGGAAAGAGGCACCCGACCATCGGGGAAAACTGCGTTATTTCCGCCGGCGCAAAAGTGCTGGGGAACATCGTCGTGGGCGACGGCGCAAAAGTCGGCGCCGGTGCGGTGGTTTTAAAGGACGTCCCCGCCTATGCCACGGTCGTCGGCGTGCCGGCAAGAATCGTGCGCATCAACGGCGAAAAAGCCGATCTGGTTCCCGAAAAATGCGATCCCACCATGCGGGAGATTGCCGCCTTGCGGGAACGGGTTCGGGAGCTGGAAGAGAGAGTCCGTAAATTGACAGAACAGGAAGAAGAATAACAAGGAGAAAGATATGAAGTTTTTTAACACACTCACCAGAAAAAAGGAAGAGTTTCAGCCGCTGCAGGGCAATACCGTGCGTATGTACTCCTGCGGGCCTACCGTATATAATTATGCGCATATCGGTAATATGCGCGCCTATATCTTTATGGATTTGTTGCGCCGTGCGTTGCAGTATGAAGGCTATAAAATGAAAGGCGCCATGAATATTACGGACGTAGGGCACCTCACTTCCGATGCGGACGACGGGGACGACAAGATGGAAAAGGCGGCAAAGGAACAAAAAAAGACGCCTTATGAAATTGCGGCGATGTACACCGAGTATTTCTTTGCGGATTTTAAAAAGCTCAACATCGGCAGACCGGAAATCGTCTGCAAGGCGACCGATCATATAGACGATATGTTAAAGTTCGTGTATGCGCTCTGCGATAAGGGTTACGGCTATGAAACGAGCGACGGCATTTACTTCGATATCGATCGGTTCGATCATTACGGTCAGCTTTCGGGCGTCAATCTCGAAGGGCAGCAGGCGGGCGCAAGAGTGGAAGTCAACGACGAAAAACGCAATCCCATCGACTTCGCGCTCTGGAAAAAGGCACCCAAGGAACACATCATGCAGTGGGATTCCAAGTGGGGCATGGGGTATCCCGGCTGGCACATCGAGTGCTCTGCCATGAGCCGCAAGTACCTCGGCGATCAGTTCGATATTCACACGGGCGGCGTGGATCATATTCCCATTCACCATGAAAACGAAATTGCCCAGAGCGAAGCGCTCACCGGCAAAAATCCGTCTAAATTCTGGATGCACTGCGAATTTTTACAGGTCAACGGCGGCAAGATGAGTAAGTCGCTCGGCAACTGCTATACCATTGCACAGCTGGAAGAAATGGGCTATGCGCCGCTCTGCTACCGTTACCTGTGCCTGAATGCGCATTACCGCAAAACGCTTAACTTTACTTTTGAAAGTTTAGACGGCGCTAAAACTTCCCTCAACCGTCTGTATCAGCTGGTACTCAAACATAAGGACGGTGCGGACGGGGAAAACGAAAAGGTGGCGGAATACGATAAGCAGTTCGAAGAGAACGTTACGGACGATCTGAACATTCCGGGCGCACTGGGCGTACTTTGGACCATGCTTAAAGAACCGGCAAGCAAGGCGATCTATGCGGAAGCTTTAAAGATGGATAAGGTGTTCGGGCTTTCCCTGGATAAAGCCAAGGAAATGGTTACCGTGGAAGAAGAACTCGTTCCTGCCGAAATTATGGCAATTGCGGAGGAGCGTTGGCAGGCAAAACAGGCTAAAGATTGGACCAAGGCGGACGAGCTGCGCAAAAAGCTTTTTGAACTCGGCTATTCCGTCAAGGACTCCAAGACGGATTTCAAGGTAAGTAAAAATTGAGTCAAAACCGATTGACTTTTTCGGCATATCGCATTATAATTATCCAAAAGAATACTTAACGGAGCGTAGAAAAAAATGAAAGAACTGACCAGCGAATCTCTTCGCGATTTATATTTGAAATTCTTTGCAAGCAAAGGACATTCGATTATTCCTTCCGCTTCTCTGATCCCGGAAAACGATCCGACCGTTTTATTCACCACGGCGGGTATGCATCCGCTCGTTCCCTATCTTCTCGGCGAAAAGCACCCCGCAGGCACTCGCCTGACGGACGTGCAGAAATGCGTCCGCACGGGCGATATCGACGAAGTAGGCGACTCGTCCCACTGTACCTTCTTTGAAATGCTCGGGAATTGGTCGCTCGGCGATTACTTCAAAGACGAAATGATTCCTTGGAGCTTTGAATTTCTGACTTCCCCCGAATACCTCGGCATTCCCGTGGAAGATATCGCCGTAACCGTATTTGCAGGCGATGCAGACTGCCCTCGGGATGAAGAGAGTGCGGCAAAATGGATCGCTTGCGGCATCCTGCCCGAAAACGTGTACTTTTTGCCCAAGAGCGGCAACTGGTGGGGACCTGCCGGCACGACCGGTCCTTGCGGTCCCGATACCGAAATGCACATCATCCGCAACAAGGAAGCGGCTCGGCTTTTAAACAGCGATCAATTCGACGACGCACCCAAAGGCACCTTCCTGGAAATCTGGAACGACGTATTCATGCAGTACAACAAAAACGAAGCGGGCAAGTACGAACCGTTACGGCAGAGAAACGTAGATACGGGTATGGGACTGGAAAGAACGCTCTGCATCCTCAACGGCAAGGCTTCCGTATACGAAACGGATATCTTTGCAAAAGCCATCGCCAAAATAGAGGAATTGACTTCTAAGACCTACGGCGAGAGCGAAGAGGTTACCAAGGCGTTCCGCGTCGTGCTCGACCATACCAGAACGGCGACCTTTATGCTCGGCGATCAGAAGGGTATCGTGCCTTCCAATACCGATCAAGGCTATATCCTGCGCAGAATCATCCGTCGCGCCGTTCGTTTCGGCAGAAATATCGGCTTGCCGCAGGGTGCGCTGACGGAAATTTCCAAGACGTTTATTGAGAAATACAAGGACGTATATCCCGAACTCGTGCGCAACGCCGCCAAGATCGCGGAAGAACTGACCAAGGAAGAGGACAAGTTCTCCAAAACGTTGCAGCAGGGCATCAAGGAGTTTGAAAAGGTGGCGGAAAGTCTGCCGACGGGCGGCGTGATCGACGGCGTTACGACGTTTCACCTGTACGATACCTACGGCTTCCCCGTAGAAATTACCAAGGAAATGGCTGCGGAAAAGGGTCTGACGGTAGACGTTGCCGGGTATGAACGGGCATTTTGCGAACACCAGCAAAAGTCCAGAGCCGGTTCCGAGCAGAAGTTTGCCTGCGGTCTTGCCGACCATAAGGAAGAAACGACCCGTCTGCACACGGCTACGCACCTCCTGCACGCCGCACTCAAAAAGCTGATTTCCGCCGATATCGAACAGAAGGGTTCCAACATCACGGAAGAGAGATTGCGTTTCGACTTCAATTTCAGCCGTAAGCTTACCCCTGCCGAAGTCAAAGCGGTGGAAGATTGCATCAACGCCGTCATTGCGCAGAATATCCCCGTCGTCATGGAAGAAATGACTTTGGAAGAAGCGAAGGAAAAGCACTTTACGGGGCTCTTTGAAAGCAAATACGGGGAAAGAGTCAAAACGTATTCCATCGGGGATTTCTCCCGTGAAATCTGCGGCGGTCCCCATGCGGAAAGCACGGGCGAATTGGGCAAGTTCAAGATCGCCAAGCAGGAAAACGTTTCTGCCGGCGTAAAGAGAATCAAGGCGGTCCTCATGCACGACTGATAAAAGTCCGTTGCAGAATATTCCGACGCAACCGAAAGGAGAATACAATGCTGCGAACACCTGAAAATAAAAAGGAAATTTTCAGCAGAGTCTTTGTAACGCTCGTCGTTATGGTTCTGCTTGCGGGAATCACGCATACGGCGATCGTATACGCGCAACTGTTAAAACCGGGCAATTCGGCGCCGCAATACGTTGCTTTCTTTTTCCTGATACCGTACGCTATCGTGGCGGCAATCCTTTCAATCTGCGGATGGATCGTAAATAAACGCCTGCAAAAAGCTGAGGCAAAAAAACGGGAAGAAGAGTAAATAAAACCGTATTATAAAATCGGGCTCGATTGTTGCAAGCGCAACAATCGAGCCCGAAAACGGTATAAGGAAGCTTTGCACGATTTCCGGACAGTCGCCGTAAAACAAGACAAAACCAAACGGAAATCAAAACAGACGTGCCCGATTGTGATGGGAACGGTCGCATACAAAACGGCGGAGAAATCCGCATGGTTACATTCAAAGCAATCAAAACCGAAAACGATACAAAAAACAGCCGTGCCAATGAAATTGGCACGGCTGCTATGTTTCGGTTGTTGTTTTGCAGAAAAAACTTAGATATTGATGTTCTTCTGCTTTTCGTTTTCAAACGGCACGTTGTAGAGCTCGTTGGGATCCAACAGGAAGAGCGGTTCGCCGTCTGCATTGAACTTGACGCTGATGACGTGCGCATGGCGGTTATGATCCAGAAGGGGATCGCCCTTAATGCGTTCGTAATTGCGGAAGTGCAACATACAAAGCGGTTCGCCGTCGTCGCCTACGGTAAAGCAGTTGTGCCCGGGGCCGTATACTTTGAGCGTTTCGTTTGTGGAAAGCACGGGATAACGCTTCTTCGTCCAGCTTCTCGGGTCAAGCAGGTCGGCGTCTTCATCTGCCGAGAGCATACCCATGCAATACATAGCGCCCGTAGCGGAAGCGGAATAGGTAACGAATATCTTACCGTCGTTTTTAATGACGGCGGGACCTTCGTTTACCCAGTAGTCAATTCTTTCCCAATCGTAATCGGGGGAAGTCAGAAGCACCTGCACCGTTTTGAGTTTGGTCGGGTTTTCCAATTCGGCGATATACAGATTAGAGATTGCGTCGCCGTGGCCGACTTTTTCTGCCCAGATAATATACCACTTCTTTCTGTGTTCAAAAACGGTAGTATCCAAGGAAAAATCGGTGAAAGAGAAAGGATCGTCCTGCGCTCTTTCCAGCATACCGCATTCTTCCCATTCGTCATTCATGGGGTCGTTGCCTTTGCACATCAAAGCATAGGGGCGGATTTCCCATACGTTGGGAAGGGAACCTGCCGCAAAGTAGATGACCCACTTGCCCATAATGTAGTGAATTTCGGGCGCCCAGATGTGGGAACTCATATAACTGATTCTGTGCTTTCTCCATACCACACGAGGTTCGGCTGTAGCCAGATCGTTGAGCTTTTTCACTCTTCTGATTTCGATGCGGTCGTACTCCGGAACCGTTGCGGAAAAGTAATAATAGCCGTCCGTATGTTTATAAACAAACGGGTCCGCTCTCTGTAATACGAGGGGGCTGTTATATTTAGCCATAAGAAAAAAAACCACCTTCAAATGAGATTGTATATACTTATTTTACTATTAAAAAAGAAATCTGTCAACCCTTTCGGGAAAAATAAAATGATATATTTTGTTGAATTTTTCAAACCGAGTAAAGGAAAAGGAAAAAACACTTGCAATTTGAAATTTTTCCTGTTATAATGAGGCAAGTAATGCAATTATTTTTATAGAGGAAGGAGGACCTATTGCAATCATGAAAAAGAAGATCACTCTTTTGTTTCTGATCCTTACGTTGTTTTCTTGTTGTTTACTGGCGGGATGTCAACTTTCGCTCACGCAGTCGGTGTGGGAAAAGTGGTGGGAAAACGTCCATATCGTCGAGTCTGAGTGCCTGAAAGGAAATCACGATTACAAAAAGGAAATTATTGCCGCTACTTGTACGGAAGGTGAAAAGGCCGTTTGCGTATGCACCCGGTGCGGGGATCGCGTGGAACAGGTTACGTCCGAGCCGTTGGGGCATGATCTGGAGATCGTAGAAGTAAAAGAAGCGACTTGCCAGTCCCACGGGGCGGAACTGCATAGCTGTAAGAGATGCGACTTTTCGGAAACGGTGCAGACGGATCTGGCGCCGCACGACTATCTTGCACCGCTGACGGTGGAACCGGACTGTGAAAACGACGGCTATCTGGAATACCGGTGCAGGAACTGCAGTGAAAGTTATCGGGAAACCACGGAGGAATTGAAAAGCAAAGGGCATAATTACGTCACCGTGGTTACCGCGCCGACTTGTAAAGAGGAAGGCTATTCCACTTACAAGTGCGCTAAGTGTTCCGATACGTACGTGAGCGACTACGTACCCGCACTCGGGCACGATTACGTTTCTACCGTATATAAGGCAAATATCGTTTATGACGGTTATACTTTGAATACCTGTTCGAGGGCGGGTTGCAACGATTCCTATCGCGCCGATTTCGTAGTGTATAATCCGAATGCGCAGAATTTCGATACGTCCGTCATGGATTATCGCTATCATACCGGCAGCAGCCCCGATTCCTATAATACCGTCAGCACGATGGAACAGCTGCAGGTGGTGTTCGATAGCGCCGTTATCAATCGCCTGTCCATGATTATGATCTATCTGAAAACGGGCACGGGGGACTTCCCTGCGAATACGACGGTCGCCAACAAGGATAAAATCGTAGCTACGCTGGTGGCAAATTGCGCTACGGATACGAATTATTCCGTTAAAAACAGCAGTATTTCTTCTTTCAGTTCGTCGTATCATCGGTTTTCGCTGAACCTTTCGTTCGGAGCGGAGCCTTCCGTTACCACGAGCGCAAGGCAGCGTTTTGAAAAACTCATTGCCCTGAACGCTTACGTATCGGAAGAATCGGCATCGAGAACGTTCCCGATCGATTCCAAAAAGGACGAGTATACCTGTACGAATACGGAACAGCTCTGGATAGCGGTTGAAATGGGGTACAAGCCCGTATTTGCAGCGGAGTGCAGCGCAAGATTGGTATACGAATCCGCGAGGTTGGTGCTGGGGAGAATCGTCCGCAATAACATGACGGATCTGGAAAAGGCAAAGGCGATATACGATTGGCTGGTAACGAGCGTATATTTCGATAACGTAACCTATAATTATATAGTAGAAAACATCAACTACGCCGGTACGAACGATATCTATAAATATCGGGGCAACTATCTGGAAGGCGTGTTCCTGGACGGTTGCGCAACGGCGAACGGCGTGGCAAAGGCATACGTTTTGCTCTGCGGTATAGAGGGTATCCCTTGCGTGCGCGTTTACGGGGAGCAGACGAACGCTTCGGAAACGTTGCCTTGGTACTGGGTAAAGGTCAAAATCGGCGGCAAGTGGTACGTAAGCGACGCTTCCAACGGGAACAGCATCTATATGAATACCTATGAATACGCCGATTATACTTCCTTCCTGATGACCGATCGGGAAATGGCTGCGCTCTATACGCCCGCATGTTATACAAAATTATCGGCAAATACCGAATTTGATTATTTTACCCGTTTTAAATTTACGTGGAACGGGAAACAATACGACTATGCGATTGCGAGCGAGACGGAACTTAAGGATATGGTTGCATATTGGCAAGAAACGTCCTATGAGGATACCTGCTTGTGCCTGCGCGTAGATTATGAAATTTCATCCGGGGATCTGGCATCCGTGCTTGCCGACGTAAAGTATATTTTTGCGAACGGAGTACTCGTGTTCTACGCCCCTGCGGAATAAAAATCGAGGTAAAAAATGCAAAAACATTCTAAAAAGACTTGGCTGTTGCTGCTGGCAACGCTCCTGAGCGTATGTATGGGACTTTTTCTGTTCACGGCTTGCGGGGATGGTTCGGATGACGGTTCTTCGGACTCGTCCTCCTCTTCCGGGAAAGAGAATATCTATCTGATCCGGTTTATAGACGACGATGATAGCGTCATCTCCTCGCAATACTATAAAAGCGGGGAAACGATTACCGTACCGGCAGACCCCGTTAAGCCTGCCGACGAGCGGTACAGTTATACGTTTGCAGGCTGGAATAAACCCGTTTCCTATACGGCGGTTGCAAACGAAACGTACAAGGCTACCTACCGAACTACGTATATAGATTATCGGGTAACCTTCCTCGACGACGACGGCTCCCTGATAGCCGAAGCCAATTACCGTTACGGAAGCACGGTTTCCGTTCCTACGCCCAAGAGCAAAGCGGACGAAACGTATACTTATAAGTTTATCGGATGGGATAAGGAAGTCGAGAAGACCGTTACCCGCAGTGCGACGTATACCGCCGTCTACGACAAGACTTATATAGATTACAAAATCACGTTGATCGTGAACGGCTACTCCCAGACGGTCAACTATCATTACGGCGATACCATTGTAATCCCGTCGAACGTATCCAAGCCCAACGATCTGACTTACAGCTACGTATTCAAAGCGTGGACCGACGGAGTAAAAGAATATACGGACGCTTTGCCCAAGGTAACGGGAGCTGCCACCTATACGGCAGTGTTTACGCCCGTCTACCGGGAATACGTCGTTGTGTTCCAGTCCCGGAACGGTATCGTCTATTCCAGAACGGTGTACCATTACGGCGATGCGATCCTCGTACCCGAAGATCCCGAAATGCAGTCTACGGCGCAATACGATTATGAATTTATCGGTTGGACGGACGCCAAGGGCAACCCCGTTGCGGACTTTTCCGCAGTGGGCGGATCCGTCACCTATTATGCGAATTTTGAAGCCACGGTACGTTCCTACACGCTGACCATCCGTTACGAAGACGAAAAGGGCAACGAGCTGTTCGGCGCATATGAGCAGACGGCGGAATACGGCACGACGTACGCTGTGGATTCCCCCGTGAAAGAGTTCTATACGCCCTCTTTGCAGAGAGCGGAAGGAACATTCGGTATCGACGGAGAAAATACCGAAATCGTAGTAGTCTATTCCTATATTTATGCGAGCGGCAACGTGCTGGAAGACGGATTCATTGCCATTTCCGACGCCGATTATATTCAAAACGGCAACATTGCGCTTGGCGGAAAATACCGTCTGTATGCGGACGTCGATTTAAGCGGCTTTACAATGAGCCCGATCGGTTCGGCGGAAGAAGCCTTCACGGGCGTATTGGACGGGAACGGATACGGCATTCTCAATTGCAACGTGGCGAGCGATTCCGACAGACTCGGATTCTTTGCCAACTTGTCCGGTACGGTTCAGAATTTACGGCTGGAAATCCGGATGCAGGGCGAAGGCTCGGGTGCGGCTTACGTCGGCGGCATTGCGGCTTACGCATCCGGCGCAGTCGTTACGGGTTGCGAGGTAGCACTGAACGCAGAGCTGAATTATCAGGACAACCTCTATTTCGGCGCAGTGATCGGATATGCGCTCAACGTCCGAATCAGCGAATGCTCGGCAAAGTTGACCGGCAGTATGCAGGGCAACAATACCGTGAACGGCGGCGTATTGACGGGTTATGCTGGCATGGCGAAAAATACGGTTACCGAAAACGTATTTACCGCAAACGGTATGTATGCGGAAGTACGGCTGGAAAGCAGAGGAAATCTCTTCTTCGGCGCCGTTTCCGGATATGCGAATATGCTTACCGTTTCCCGAAACAGTGCGGAATGCATTCTGACCTGCACTACGCAGAATACGCTTACCTTAGGCGGTATAATCGGACAGGGCAGTACCGTCAAGGCGGACGGCAATCATGCTTCCGTTTCTTTCCAAGGGCAGGCTTCTGCATACGGCGCAAACGTCGGCGGGCTTTTCGGCTCCGTTACCGGTTCCGTAAGTACGTCGTCTGCGTCCATACAGGGTAAACTCATTTCCTACGGGACCAGAACGGCAAACGTAGGCGGATTTGTCGGCAATAATAACGGCGCATCCGTCAGCGATTGCTTTGCGGAATGCGATTTGATCGTGCAGGGCGAATATGCGATCCGTGCGGGCGGTTTTGTCGGTTCCGATTCTGCGCCTTCCGTGCAGAACGCTTATGCGGTCGGCTCTTTGCAAGTTTCCTGTCAGATTGCCTCCGTGGCAGGTTTTGCGGGCATGACGGGCAATACCAAGTATAACGCTTGCTTTACCGCAGTGACTTTACTCATCACGGCGGATTCCGCAACGGCTTCCGCATTTGCTTGCGGTACGCGTTGTACGAGGGAGAACGTATACGTGGTTGCAGGCGTATCCATGCAGGTAAACGGTGCGGCGGTGGAAAAGGAAGCGGGCGTAAATACGGCTTCCGCAAGCGACCTGTCCAAGGCGGACTTCCTCGGCTGGAGCGGAGATATCTGGAAGTTCGGTTCCGGCTATCCCGAATTGAAATAAAAAACGTGGCGCAGTTCGCTTGCCTTTGCGGATTGCGCCATTTTAAGAGGTAGACGAATGAAAAAGCGTTTTTGTTTTGTTTGGTTGCTGATTTTTTTGTGCGCTTGCCTTTACGGTTGTGAAAAACCGCAACTTTCGCCGCTCAGTTCGGAGTGCGCTTTGCTGGATTTTGCGGACGGCACGGTATCGGGGAACTCGGTCTATTACTTTGCGGAAAGCGACACGCAGTACTTGCTTTTATCCGACGCGGTTGCGGTGAGCGAGGGGGCAACGTGGACGTTATATGCGGATATCCTCGGGCAAAGGGAGATTCCCACCAAAGTGGCGGCAGGGGAAGACGGCGTATTGCACGACGGAAGCAACGAGTTTTTCATACTCGTTACGGCGGAGGACGGCTTGCACGTTGCGCTGTACCGGCTGACGGTTTATAAGAGTTTTACCATAACCGTGCGGTACTTCAGCTTCGGGGAGCAGATTGCAGCGGAAGAATGTAAAACGGGTTACGATTATTCCGCAAAGCTGTTGCCCAAGGAGGAAGGGTATATCTTCGTGGGCTGGCAGGATATACACGGAACGTTTTTTACCGAAGGGGTTTTGACGGAAGATCTGAATCTTTTTGCCTATTGGATACCTTCCGGTACGGAAATTTAAGCATTTATGGAAAATTCTTTTTCTGTAAATTGTTCGGGACCTATTGACAAAGTGTTATTTTTCTGTTAAAATGGAATAGAAAAGGAAAAATTTCAACATATCGGAGGATATTATGTTCAGAGATTTTATAGTAGACGATGATGCAAGCTTGGACATGTTGCTGGAAAGAGTCAGAGCAGCGCAGGAAAAGTTTGCTACCTACACGCAGGAACAAGTCGATAAAATTTTCTTTGCGGCGGCAATGGCTGCCAACAAAATGCGTATTCCCCTTGCGAAAATGGCAGTTGCAGAGACGGGTATGGGCATTGTGGAAGACAAGGTTATTAAAAACCATTATGCGTCCGAATACATTTACAACGCCTATAAAGACGCAAAAACTTGCGGCGTGATTGAAAGAGACGAAGGCTTCGGCATTACCCGCATCGCAGAGCCGGTGGGCGTGCTTGCAGCCGTTATTCCCACAACGAACCCTACGTCTACCGCTATCTTCAAGTGCCTCATCTGCTTAAAGACGAGAAACGGTCTGATCATTTCTCCGCACCCCCGTGCAAAGGGATGTACGATTGCGGCGGCAAAAGTCGTTCTGGAAGCAGCCGTCAAGGCAGGTGCGCCCGAAGATATCATCGGCTGGATCGATCAGCCCACCGTTCCCCTTTCCGGCAAAATCATGAAGGAAGCGGACATGATTTTGGCTACGGGCGGCCCCGGTATGGTCAAGGCTGCGTATTCCTCCGGTAAACCCGCTCTCGGCGTAGGCGCAGGCAATACGCCCGCATTGATCCATTCCTCTGCGGATATCCGTCTTGCGGCGTCGTCCATTCTGCATTCCAAAACTTTCGATAACGGTATGATCTGCGCATCCGAACAGTCCGTTATCGTCATGAAGGAAGTTTACGACGAATTCAAAGCGGAATTTGCGGCAAGAGGCGCATACTTCCTCACCCCCGAACAGACGGATAAGGTTCGCGAAACCATTATCATCAACGGCTCGCTCAACGCAAAAATCGTAGGGCAGTCCGCATATACCATCGGTTGCCTTTCCGGCATCGAAGTTCCTAAAGACGCCAAAGTGCTGGTCGGCGAAGTGGAATCCGTGGAACTTTCGGAAGCGTTTGCGCACGAAAAGCTTTCCCCTGTACTGGCTATGTATAAGGCGGAAACGTTTGAAGACGGCGTAGCCAAAGCCGATCGGCTCATCAAGGACGGCGGTCTCGGCCATACCTCTTCCCTCTATATCAACGTGGAAACGGGCGCAAAGGAAATCGAATACTTCCGCGGCGTCATGAAGACCTGCCGTATCGTCATCAATACCCCTTCTTCGCAGGGCGGTATCGGCGATATATACAACTTCAAGTTTACGCCTTCCTTAACGCTCGGTTGCGGTTCCTGGGGCGGTAACTCCGTTTCGGAAAACGTCGGCATCAAACACCTCGTCAATATTAAAACGGTTGCGGAGAGAAAAGAAAATATGCTGTGGTTCAGAGCACCCGAAAAGGTTTATTTCAAGAGAGGCAGCCTCGGCGTTGCACTCCGTGAATTACAAAAGGAAAACAAGAGAAAGAAGGTATTTATCGTAACGGATAAATTCCTGTATGAAAGCGGAGCAACCAAGCGTATTACGGAATTGCTCGACGAAATGGGTATTTTGCATACCACGTTCTTCAACGTTACGCCCGACCCGACCATCGCTTGTGCGGAAGAAGGCTTAGCGCAGATGAACGCATTCGCTCCCGATTGCATCATTGCCGTCGGCGGCGGTTCTCCCATCGACGCGGCAAAGATCATGTGGGTTCTTTACGAACATCCGGAAGTAAACTTTGCGGATCTGGCTATGGACTTCATGGATATCCGTAAGAGAATTTATGCATTCCCGCACATGGGGGACAAGGCGTACTTTATCGCCGTTCCCACCACCGCAGGTACCGGTTCGGAAGTAACGCCGTTCGCCGTCATCACCGATCAGACGACGGGTACCAAGTATCCCCTTGCGGATTACGAGCTCATGCCCGATATGGCGATCATCGACGCAGACCTCATGATGAATATTCCCAAGGGTCTGACGAGTAACTCCGGTATCGACGCTTTGACGCACGCACTCGAAGCGATTGCATCCGTCATGGCTACCGACTTTACCAACGGTATCGCCAAGGAAGCGATCAAACTGATATTTGAATATTTGCCCAGAGCATACAAGAACGGTTGCCACGACGCGGAAGCCAGAGAAAAGATGGCAAACGCCGCTTCCATGGCAGGTATGGCATTTGCCAACGCCTTCCTCGGCGTATGCCACTCCATGGCGCACAAGCTCGGCGCATTCCATCACTTGCCGCACGGTATGGCAAACTCCCTCATGATCTGCCACGTCGTTCGCTTCAACAGCGCAGAAAAGCCTACCAAGATGGGAACCTTCCCGCAGTACGCTTACCCGCAGTGTAAAGCAAGATATGCGGAAGTCGCACGCTATATCGGTTGCGCAGGTCAGACGGATGACGAGCTGGTGGATGCTTTGGTTGCAAAAATCAAGGAATTGCAGAAGGCAGTCGGTCAGCCTGCAACGATTTCCGAAGCGCTTGCCGGCAGAGAAACGGAAGAGCAGTTTATGAGCACTCTGGATGAAATGGTGGAAAGAGCGTTCGACGACCAGTGCACGGGCGCAAATCCCCGCTATCCGCTCATGAGCGAAATCAAGGCTATGTATCTCAACGCATATTACGGTAAAGAAGAAACCGTTTAACGGATAAAAGTTGAATGAAACCGCCTCTCTTTTGCGAAAGAAAGGCGGTTTTTGTTTGAAATTTGCATTTTTTGTTCTAAAAATATAGAAATGCGAGAAAAATTTTCAAAAATCTATTGACAATTCCTATAGAATTGTTATAATAAATATTAGTATCAGAGGAGAAATACC
>CAMAGA010000013.1 GCA_945833955.1 uncultured Clostridia bacterium | reverse complement strand
CATTAGAAGATTTTTCTGTTGTTTCTAAATTCTTTTGATGTTTCTTTTCGCCATTAGTATGCCCAAACCCGCCGTGATAACCTGCTCCCATTTACACTTCTCCATTAAAAACATAACAAGGCACGAAGGCGCAAGTAATACTCTTGCGAATTCGGATATTGGTGGTGGAAGACGATCGGCAGTTGAATCGGACGGTTTGCGCTTTTTTGAACGATAGGGGGTATCAGGCAGTCGGTTGCCAAAGCGCCGTGGATGCGTATAACGTATGGAACGGGGAACCGTTCGATCTCATCGTATCCGATATTATGATGCCCCAAGTGGACGGCTTTGCCTTTGCCCAAAGCGTGCGGGCTTTGAACGAGGATATTCCCATTCTCTTTATGACCGCAAGGGACGACATCGCTTCCAAACAGAAGGGGTTCCGTATCGGCGTGGACGATTACATGGTGAAGCCGATCGATCCGGACGAGCTGGTGCTGCGCATAGGCGCACTTTTGCGCCGTGCGAAGATCGCTTCCGCGCGGAAACTGCAAATCGGTAGTTTCGTGATGGATGTCGACGAGCATACCGCCTATTTAAACGGGGAAGAAATTCCGCTGACCAATCGGGAGTTCAATATCCTGTATAAACTGCTTTCCTACCCCAAAAAAACCTTTACGAGAACGCAGTTGATGGACGCATTCTGGGACGCGGACAGCGACACCGCGCCGAGAGCGGTGGACGTATATATGACGAAGCTCCGCTCCAAACTGGCAAACTGTACGGATTTTGAAATTAAAACCGTGCACGGGCTCGGCTACAAGGCGGTGATAAAATGAAGAGCGGAAGCAAGAAGGGCGCTTTTTGGAAGGCTCTCGGCAGTTTTTTCATCTTTTTTTGGATGGTGGCGTTCGTCATCACCTGCAGCACGACGCTCTTTATCACCACGTTGCAGTCGTCGCTCGGATTGGAGTTTACGAAAGAAGAACTTTCCGCGGCGGCGAAGCTTACCATGACGAATACGGTATTCATCAGCCTGCTCTTTGCCGCAATCGACGTTTTGCGCCGTAAGTTTTTGGTGGAGCGACCTGCCCAAAAAATTACGGAAGCCGCCGAAAAAATGATAGCAGGCGATTTCAGCGTCCGCATTCAGCCGACGGCAAAATTTTTTGCGGACGATACCTTCAACGATATCGTGGCGTGCGTCAATCAGATGGCGGAAGAGCTGGGCGGCGTGGAAACGCTCCGCAACGATTTCATTGCCAACGTATCCCACGAGATGAAGACGCCGCTTGCCGTCATTCAGAATTACGGGCAGCTTTTGCAGTCCCCGAACCTTTCTAAAGAGCAGCGGATGGAATACGCCGAGGGCGTAACGGAGGGAGCCCGACGGATGGCGGATATGTTGACGAATATACTCCGCTTGAACCGTTTGGAAAATCAGCAGATCTTTCCCAAGACGACGGAGTTTGACCTGGGCGAGCAGATCTGCGCCTGCCTTTTACAGTACGAAAACGTTTGGGAGAGGGAAGGAATCGAAATTGAAACGGATATAGCCGAAGATATTCTCGTCCAAGCGGACGCCGAACTTCTGGGGCTGGTCTGGAACAATCTCTTTTCCAATGCGTTCAAATTCACCCAAAGGGGCGGCACCGTTTCCGTCAGCCTGACTGCGGACGAGCACTACGCCGTCGTTCGGGTGCAGGATACGGGGTGCGGAATGACGGCGGAAGTGGGGGCGCGCATCTTTGAAAAATTCTATCAGGGCGATCCTTCCCGCGCGTCGCAGGGCAACGGGCTGGGGCTTGCCTTGGTCAAGCGGGTAATCGACATTTGCAAGGGGGAAATCGGCGTGGAAAGCGCAGTCGGCGCAGGCACTACCTTTACCGTCAGAATACGGAGGTTCTGCCATGAAATTTAAAAAGCTCTGCAAAACGCTATTGTTTCCGCCCGTTGCGATACTGTTCGTTTTACTGCCCGTTTCCGTAGTATTGCTCGTGCATTCCGTCATTTTTGAAGGGGCAGGGGCGGTCGTCTCTTACGTTTCCTACGTGCTTGCCGCCTATACGCTTATAATCTGGTGCGTGCGCATTCCGTCCATCGTCCGATTTTTGAAAAGATTCAAAAATGAGAACAAGTATGCGCAGAGATGGTTGACGGATGCGCAACTGCGGATAAACGTATCGTTGTACGGCTCTCTTTTATGGAACACCGCATACGCCGTATTGCAGCTGGGGCTGGGGTTTTGGCATCAGTCGGTCTGGTACTGGGCGCTCGCCGGCTATTATATCTGCCTTGCCGTCATGCGGTTCTTTCTGGTACGGTATACCCATAAATATAAACCCGGGGAGCTGATCCCGAAGGAACTGAAAAAATACCGTGCCTGCGGCGTGGTATTCCTTGTGATGAACCTGGCTCTTTCCGCAATCATTTTCTTTCGGGTGTTCGGGGAAGGCGGCTACCATCACCATGCAATCACGGCAATCGCCATGGCGACGTATACGACGATCAGCTTGACGGTGGCGATTCGGAATCTCGTAAAATACAGCAAATTGGGCAGCCCCGTATACGTTGCCGCCAAAATCATCAGTCTGACTACGGCTTGCGTGTCCGTCCTGACTTTGGAATCCACCATGCTGACGACCTTTAACGACGGCACGGTTACGCCCGTCATGCGCAAGCTCCTGCTCGGCATCAGCGGCGGCGTCATATCGGCGTTCATTATCGGCTTGGGAATCTATATGATCGTGGACGGCAGTAAAAAATTAAAACGGCTTAAGGAGAAAGAAGAAAACAATGGATCAGAAAGAACAGGAAACGTTCCGTTACGTTTACTCGGCAAAGGAACAGGAAGAAATACAGGTGATTCGGAAGAAGTACGCTCCGCCCGAAGAGAGTAAAGTGGAACGACTGCGGCGGTTGGACGCAGGCGTTACCAAAAAAGCCGCCGCCTGCGCCATAACGGCAGGTATCGTAGGCGCATTGATTTTAGGCTTCGGCATGAGTCTGGCAATGACGGAACTGGCGGCGCTTTTGGGGTTGTACGGCGGCTTAGGTATGGCGGTCGGCATTCCCGTCGGGCTCGTCGGGTTAGTCATAGTCGGCTTCGCCCGCCCCCTGTATAGCCGCATTCTGCAAAAGGAACGAAAGCGTATCGCCCCGCAAATTCTGCAACTGACGGACGAATTGCTGAAAAAGTAAAGCGACGGGAAAAACGCCTCCCGCTTTGGATAAGCGGGAGGCGTGGTTTTCGTCTTTTCTTCCGGCAAAGGGTGCGGTATATTCCGCAAGGGTGCGGCATATTCCGTAAGGGTGCGGCATATTTTACGGAAACGAAAAAGAACGGTCGGATTGCTCCGTACCGTTCTTTCGGGTTGGAATTTGTGTGTGGGCTTACTTTTCGTTCAGAGTCAGGTAGTTATTCGGGTCGGTCAAAGATCCGTTTGCAAAGATCTCAAAGTGCAGATGCGCCCCGTCCTTATACTCCTCTCCGTTGGGTTCGGCAATCGTGCCGATGGTATCCCCCTGTTTTACCTTATCGCCGGCTTTCAGGTTCTCGGCGGGATCGATAAACGTGTATACGGTCGTAATCCCGTTTTCGTGCGCAATGGTTACCTGCGAGCCGAGCAATCGGTCGCCTGTGGTTACGGAAACGACCGTGCCGTCTGCCGCCGCCACTACGGGCGTACCCTTTTCGGCGGCAAAGTCGATGCCGGAATGCTCGTAATAGCATTGGAGCGTCGAGTTGTAGTAAAATTCGTAGTTATGCAATACGGTTGCATTTTCTACGGGCAGAATAAAATCCGCCTGTACGGGCGCAGGGTTGTCGATGTTGCCTACGTCCGTGTTGTCGTCCGATTGATTATCGGAAGCGCTTGCCGAAGTAGGCGCAGAGTCGCTTGTGCCTGCAATTTCTCCGCCGCCCGTTGCCACGGCAGCTACGCTGATTACCGTAATGACGGCGATTGCCAGTACGCAGATACCGGCGATCAACGCATACAATTTGTTTTTGGTCATACCTTCTTTGTGTTCATTCATAATTCAACCTCCGTTTATTGGTATGTAAACTCAGTATCCGCCAAAGATGATGGGGCTGCCTACGCAGATCCCCCTTGCCTTTTCGGCTACGTGCAGATTCACGGTTTGCCCGTACAGGGTGATCCGATAGGGCAAACGGGGGGAATAGGCGTAATAGTTGGTAATGCCGTCTATCTTTTCCAAAAACAGCACTTCCGCGCCGAATTCGGCAAGCACGTCCGTAGCGGAGCGGTCCGCATAGGTACAACTTTCGCCGGAAACGTAGCAGAATGCAGGTTTCGGCGTGTTTGGTTCTACCTGCAATATGGCGCAGTTGGAGCCGGAATCATACAGATAATAGACGTAATTGTTGCCGCCTGTAAATACGGGGGCAGGGCGGGGTGCGCAGATAGCAAAAAACAGCAGCACGGAAAGCAGACTTGTACACAGCCGATTGCAGAATATACGCATAATCATTCCCTCCACAGGTTTTTTTTATTGCCAGAAAACGGAGCGAATATACCTATTCCCGAAAAAATAATTTACAAACGGAAAAAAAAGTGCTATAATCGTTTGCAGAGGAAAACGTATGAGGAGGAAGATGGAATGAAATGCCCCGCTTGCGGATGTATAGACAGCAAAGTGATCGATTCCCGCCTTTCGGAAAACGGCAAGGTAACCAGACGCCGCCGCGAATGCACCGAATGCCGCAAAAAGTTTACGACTTATGAGCGGATAGAAGAAACGCCCGTGCTCGTCGTCAAAAACGACGGAACGCGGCAGGAGTTCGATATCCGCAAAGTGCAAAACGGCGTAATCAAATCGTGCGAAAAACGCCCCGTTACCGTGGCGCAGATAGAAGCTTTAACGGAGGAAGTGGCACGGCGGGTGCAGGCGCAGTTCGAGCCGGAAGTTTCTTCCAAGTTCATAGGGGAAGTCGTCATGGAAGAGCTGAAAAAGCTGGACGAAGTGGCTTACGTGCGCTACGCTTCGGTGTACCGCTCGTTTAAGGATATCCACTCCTTTATGGAAGAGTTGCAGTTATTGATGCAGGAAAGACAGAAAAAGGATTAAGAATTTATGACGAAGCTTGTTTCAGTGGGAAACGTTGCCGTCGGCAACGGAAACAAAATAGCCGTGCAGTCCATGTGTACCGTGCGCACGGCAGACGTGGAAGGCGTCGTGCGGCAGATTCATGCGCTGGAAAAGGCAGGGTGCGATATTATCCGCGTTTCCGTTTTAGACGAAGCGGACGCCCTCGC
The DNA here is from genome assembly GCA_945833955.1 of uncultured Clostridia bacterium. Lineage (GTDB taxonomy): Bacteria > Bacillota > Clostridia > Christensenellales > Borkfalkiaceae > CAMAGA01. Next base: position 15,061 of record CAMAGA010000013.1, on the reverse strand, counting down.
CATAGCCAAAATACGGCAAAGCATTCATATCCCGCTCGTTGCGGACATTCACTTTTCCCCCCGTCTTGCCGTGCTTGCCATAGAGAGCGGTGCGGATAAGGTGCGCCTCAACCCCGGCAACATCGGCGGGGAAAGGGAAATCGCTTTGGTGGCGGACGCCGTCAGGGCGCACCGTATTCCCGTTCGGGTAGGTTCCAACACGGGCAGTATCGAAAGGGAATTTTTAGCCCGTTACGGCAGGAGCGATCGGGCTTTGGTGGAGAGCGCACTCTATAACGTGCGCATTCTGGAAAGATTGGGCGTGCAGGATATCGTGATATCCGTGAAGTCCTCCAACGTGCAGAGCACTATCCGCGCCTATCGGATGCTTGCGGAGCAGTGCGATTACCCCCTGCACCTCGGCGTAACCGAGGCGGGCACGGCGGAAATGGGCAAGGTGAAGAGCGCAATCGGCATCGGCGCATTGCTTTGCGACGGCATCGGGGATACGATTCGGGTTTCGCTCAACGAGGATCCCGTACAGGAAATTTATGCGGCAAAGAATATTCTGCGTGCCTGCGGCTTGGAAGCGTATGCGGAAGTGGTGGCTTGCCCCACCTGCGGCAGGTGCGAGTGGAACAGTATGCGGCTGGCGCATCTGGCGGAAGAAGAGCTTAGGTCCTATCGGGGAAAATTAAAGGTGGCAATCATGGGTTGCGTAGTCAACGGACCGGGGGAAGCTGCCGATGCGGATATCGGCATAGCCGGCGCAAAGGACTATTGCGTATTGTTTAAAAAGGGAAAGGTGTACCGTCGGATTCCGGCAGCGGATGCGGAAAGGGAATTTATGGCGGAATTGAAACAGCTTACGGAGCAATAAATATGGCGGTAACGGAAAATTTTTTAGCGGAATTACGGGCAAAAGGCGGCGTACTTTCCGTGGCGATTTTAAAGGAGATTATGGTAGACGGGGCGGAAAAGACGGCTACCTTCGGCATCACCGTCAATCGGGCGTACACACAGGCGGACGTAGACGCCGCACGCTCCGTTTGTAGCGGTTACGTTGCCGAGCCGCTCCGTGCCGAGGTAGACTTTACCAAGCTCTCCCCCGACGAGGAGATGTTAAAAGAGGAGATATTCCATACGATGCAACGCTTGTTTCCCGCTTCGGTGGCAACGCTCAGGCTCGAAGATATTGCGGTGCAGTGCAAAGACGACGATATTTTTTATTCGGTGCGGGTTTCCGAATCGGAAGCAAGGGCCTTACCTGCCGAACGGTTGCAGGCTTTGAGCACGGAGCTGCAAAAGACGTATTGCGGCAATTTTTACGGCAAAACGGAGATTGTGGAAAAGGCAGCGGTGCAGTTCGACCTTTCCGTACGGGAAGACGAGGCGGAAACGGAGCAATTCATTCCCTGCCGCTACTTTGCAATCGAGGATTATCAGGCGATCGATTCCGCAAAAAAATTGCAATCTGCCATGTATATAGCGGATTGCGCTTCCAATATGCGGGAGGTCGTGCTTTGCGGCAGGATTCAATGGATACAGGAAAAACTGACCAAAAAGGAAAAGCCTTACTTCCGTTTTGCCATACACGACGGCACGGCTTCCGTTACGGCAACGTACTTTTCCAAACAAAAAACGCTGGAAAAGATTCGCTCGTTACGGCAGGGCGATTGGATCGTCGTCAGCGGCGGTTTCAAGGAAGAGTTTTCCCGCCCCGATCTGACCGTGAATAAGATCGATCGGGGGCGTCAGGCGGAAGATTTCGTACCGGAGGAAAAGGAGAGCCTGCCCGTTCCGTCCGCCTACAGAACGGTCTTTCCCAAAGCGTTTGAAGACGTGTTCGACAGAGACTTCTTTTCCGACGAAAGCATTCCCGAATGTTTGCTCGGCAAGGAATTCGTGGTGTTCGATCTGGAGACCACGGGGCTCAACAATAACCCCGTTACGGGCGTTATGGACAGCATCATAGAAATCGGCGCAGTCAAAATCAAGGACGGGCATATGACGGAAAAATTTTCCACGTTCGTCAAAGCACCCAAGCCGCTCTCGGCGGAAATCGTGGAATTGACGGGCATTACGGACGAAATGCTCGTCGGCGCACCCGAATATCGGGCGGTGTTGCCCGACTTTTTCAAATTTGCGGACGGATGCGTGCTGGTCGGGCACAACGTCCGGTTCGACTATGCGTTCGTAAGCTATTATCTTTCCGTCATGAATTATCATTTGCCCCGTAATCTGATGGATACTTTATCCCTTGCGCAGGAACAGTTGCGGCTGTCCAATTATAAGCTCAATACGGTTGCGGAGCATTTCAAAGTGGAATTTCGGCACCACCGCGCCTTTGACGACGCCCTTGCCACGGCAAAGTGCTTTGTCAAACTCATTCGTATGCGCGGCTCTTTGCCGGATACGCTTTAACGGCGCTTATCAAAAACAGGAGCGGATACGCCCCTGTTTTTTTGTGCGGATTTTCCTTTGCCGTCTTGCGCCGCATTTTTTGCCGCTCAATCGCCTTCGTTTTGCAAGCGCAGGTATTGCTGCGTAAGGGAGGCGGCAGTGGCTTCCGACCACGAATATTGCGTCATATATTCGCCCCGATAGGCGTGTACGGCGTAAGGGAGGCGGCGTAAAAAGTCGTAATAATCGCAGTCTGCCGCATTTTTGTCTATGGCTACCGTATTGCGGCCTTTGAGTACGAGTTCGCTTGCGCCGACTCGGGCAAGAGTGCTTTTAAGGTCGCTGATCAGGTTCCGAAGGTTGCTCCTGCGGGAACGGGTATCCTGCCCGTCTTCCCACAGCACGGTCATCAGTTCCCCCATCGTAACGGACGCCCCCGTTCTGTCCACCAGATAGGCAAGCAGTTCCTTGGTTTTCGCTCTTTGAAAGGTCAGCGGCTTCCCTGCATAAAAAACCTCGAATGCGCCGAAGCATTGGAACCGTATCGTTTGCCCGCGTCGGGGGCTTGGCGGCGTGCGCAGATTTTGCAGCGCCTTTTGCACGGCTTCGGGCGTTACGGGTTTTAAAATGTAGTCGCTTGCGTATAGCCGAAAGGCGTCGAGCGCATATTCCGAATACCCCGTTACGAATATAATATTGATATCTTTACGGACTTTGCGTAACCGCTTTGCAAGTTCCAGCCCGATTGTATCCTGCATTTGTATATCCAGAAAGGCAACGTCGCAATCGTTGCCGAGGGCGTATTGCAGGGCGTCTTCTCCGTAGCGGAACGCTTGCACGCAAGCGTTCGGCATTGCCTGTAAAATGGCTTCCTGCAGTGCGGCAAGGGCGATTTTTTCATCGTCCACAGCTATAATATTCATTTTTTTCTCCTTTTTTTGTAAAACGTTGCCGCCTGCCCGGTCGGGCGGAACGCCGCATACTTTCTTTCTTTTTATTGTAGCATAAATGTCGCAAAAAGAAAACGGGTAGAGGAGATAAAACCGTAAATTTTATCCGTCCGCCTGCATTTTCCATAAAACCACCGCCCTTACGGATAGGTCGGGAACCCCCCCGACTGCCGTCGGTTCCGTTTTTATTTGCCGTAATCGGTTGTTTTGGGGAAAAGTTGCGCAAATTTTTACGGGAAAACGGCGTTTGAGTTGCGTTTGCCGCGGCAAGTATGGTATACTTTTTGCGATTACAAAAAGAGAGGAGGACGAATTATGGCAAAAGACGGATTTACGGACAAAGTGCGGATTACGATCAAGGCAGGCAACGGCGGCGACGGCATGAATTCATTCAAGGCATTCAAGGGCAAGGCGCAGGGCGGCCCGGACGGCGGCGACGGCGGCAAGGGCGGCGATATCTACCTTTTGGGCGATAAGGATATGCACGACCTGTTGGACTATCGCTACAAATCCAAATATCACGCAGGCAACGGCGAGCGGGGCGGAACGAACCTCTGCTCGGGCAAGGGCGGTGCGGATATCGTTTTAAAAGTGCCGTTGGGTACGCTCGTGCGGGACTATGAAACGGGCAAGGTCATCTGCGATATCTGCGAAGACGGCGCAAAAAAACTCATTGCGCGCGGCGGCAGAGGCGGTAAGGGCAACGTGCATTTTACCACGGCAAGGCGGCATGCGCCGCATTTTGCGCAGACGGGCGAACTCACCAAGCCGCACGTTTTGCAGATGGAACTCAAAGTGATTGCGGACGTAGGCATCATCGGGTTTCCCAACGTGGGCAAGAGTACGCTGCTTTCCAAAATTTCCGCCGCAAAGCCCAAGGTGGCAAACTATCACTTTACCACCCTTTCCCCCAACCTCGGCGTGGTGCGCTGTTACGAGGAAAGCTTTATCGCGGCAGATATTCCGGGGCTCATCGAGGGTGCGGCGCAGGGCGCAGGCTTGGGGCACGACTTTTTGCGGCATATCGAACGCACGAGAATGCTCCTGCACGTAGTCGATATTTCCGGGTCGGAGGGCAGGGACCCGATAGCGGACTTTCAGCAGATCAATGCGGAACTTTCCGAGTACAGCGAAAAGTTGGGCGAGTTGCCGCAGATTATCGCCTGCAATAAGTGCGACGTCTTCGGGGCGGAAGAAAATTTGGAGCTGTTCCGCAAAGAATACGGCGAAAGGTACGAAATTTATCCCATTCAGGCGATTTCCGGAGAGGGTACGTGGGAACTCGTAAAGCGTTTGATTGCAGTGTTGGCAACGCTTCCGCCCGTGGAACCCGTTCTGCCGGAAGAAGATTTTACCTATACTTTGCCCAACGACCTTTCCTACAACGTGTATTACAGCGAGGAGGACGAGGCGTATATCGTGGACGGCGGACTGGTTGCCATGCTGGAGCGGAACGTCGTTTTAAACGATGCGGATTCCATGGCGTACTTCCAGAAGGTTTTGCGCGATCAGGGCGTCATTCAGAAGCTCCGTCAGGCAGGCTGCAAACAGGGCGATACCGTTATCGTGGGCGACGTAGAATTCGATTTTATAGATTGAGGTATTGAGGTTGGGCATGGAAACGTTGGTGAAAAAATCGGCAAGCAAGCGTTGCTTCGTCGGCAATATCGTCTGGTCGGCGGTATGTTTTGCGCTTTCTCTGGGAATGTTGGTTGCGACTATTGCCAAGGCAACGGGAAAGGTCGGCATTGCGGGCGGCATCGTGCTTACGTGCTTCTTGCTGGCGGCAGGGGCATTCTTTGCCTATATGGCGTTCGATTATCGCAAGACCCCGCAGGAGCTGGTAACGCTTTGCGACGGCAAGCTGACCATTCATCTTTCCCGAGGCAGAAAAACGGTGGAAGCGGACTGGAACGACGTGGATGCGGCGTACGGCGTGCCGCTTACCTTTTTCGGCAGAATGTTTGCCGACGGTTACGGCGTACTGACCGTAGCTTTGAAGAGCGGCAAAAAATATTCCGTGCGTTGGGCGGATAAAGTGTACAAGACGCAACGGGAAATGGAGAACAGACTCTTTGCAAGAGATTTTGAAAAATTAAAACAGGAAAAAAGGAAACAGAAAAATGAACAGCAAGGAAAGAAGTAAGTTAAAGGCGCTCGCTTCCACTATGCAGCCGATTATGCAGGTAGGCAAGTACGGCATTTCCGAAGCGCTCTTAAAGAGCCTTTCGGACGCGCTGGAAGCGAGGGAACTCGTCAAGATCACCGTTTTAGATACTGCGGAAGATACCCCCTTGGATACGGCGGAATTTATTGCGGAAGAGCTGGGTGCGGAAGTAGTCATCGTCATGGGCAAAAAGGCGGTTTTATACCGCCCCTCTTCCCGGGACGGATTTGCGCATCTTTTATAAAATCGGAATGATTTTTCAGGAAATTAAAAATAAACAGACGGAAAGAACCCGCTTCGATGTGAATCGAAACGGGTTCTTCCCTAATGCAACTAAAAACTATGATTGTGTGGGCTATTTTAATATCCGCCGTTTATAACGGAACTCTATGACAATAGTATACCATATTCTCAGAAAAATGCAAGCATTTTTGTGGCATTTTTGGATTATATTTTAATATTGCAAAAATTTTTTTGGGAGAAAAAGGTTTTGGCGTTGAGGTAACTTAACTTTCCGCAAAGCGTAAAGGAAAGTTCCTTGGCGATCAGGCACTGTCGGGTGCAGTGGAGAGAAGCGTTCAGTTCGTGATCCCCGTACTTTTCATCCCCGAGCACGGGGTGAGAAACGTGCGCCATGTGCGCGCGGATCTGATGCGTTTTGCCCGTATGCAGAACGATGCGCACGAGCGAAGCGTTTTCGTATTCGGTAAGTACCCGATATTCCGTGACGACGGGCACGCCCCCGCGGGCAGGGGTATCGTTGATAAAGACCAGAGAGTGCTTTTCGTCCTTTTTTAAATAGGCGTGCAAAGTATCCGCTTTTTTTGCAAAATGCCCTTTGCAGAGTGCTTCGTATACCTTGTTTACCTTTTGATTGCGGAAGGCGGCTAAAAGTTCGGTTTCCGCCGTTTTGTTTTTGGCAAACACGATGAGCCCCGCAGTATTGCGGTCGAGCCGATGGATAAAGTAATATTCTCCTTTTTCCAAGAGGGAGGAAAACAGCGCTTCGGAGTTGACGCCGCTTTCCTTATCCGCCACCAGCACGTTTTCGTCTTCGTATACGGGGGTAAATACGGCTCGGCTTTCCTGCGCAGGCGTCGTGTAATAGGTTACCTCGTCTCCGCAGGAGAGGGGGATATTTTTATGGACTTTTACGCCGTTTACGCGGATATCCTTATTTTTTAAAAGCATATTCCAGTACAGGGAACCCTGCGGGTAAACGGAATCCGTAAAATCCCGCAAAGAGCAATTTGTGTTGCAGGTGAAGTTTTTCATGCAAGCTCCTTTAAAAAAGATAAAGCAACAGCCTCAGCGTATAGGTAAAAGCAAAGGCGAATAGCGTGGAAAAGATAAAATGCCTTACGGTTGCGCCCGTGCCGATTTCCGACCGCTCCGCCGCCAAGGCGGAAACGCAGGGCGGGCATAAAAACACGAATACGGCAAAGCAAAGGCTTTGCGCAGGCGAATAGGGCAAACCTCCCGGGTACAGCATGGAAAGGATCGCCGCAACGTTTTCCTTGGCGGCAAAGCCCCCCAAAAGGGCAAGTACGCTCTGCCAGTCCTCTATGCCCATGGGGCGGAACAAAAAGAGCAGGCAGGAGCCGATTTTTTGCAGGATACTCTGCGCCGAATCGGAAGTATACGTAAAGTCCGTCCGGAAGTGCGTGAGCGCCCACGTAGCCACGAGAACCACGAATACCGTGGTGCATACTTTTATTATAAATTGTCTGAGGTAAAAGAGCAACTTTTTACAGGCGATTTTTCCGCAAGGAAGGGAAATTTGCGGCACTTCCAACAAAAAGGAAGAATCCCGTTTATCCCGAAAGAGAAAGACGGTGCCCAGCGAAAACAGCGTGCCGACGAGGTACAGCAGACAGACGACGGGGAAGGGATTGGCAAACCCTGCGGAAAGCACCGTGAGATACACGGGCATTTTGGCGCTGCAGGATATGTACGGCAGGGCGTAAACGATGCGGCGTTGCGCTTTGATATCGTCTGCGCCCTTCGTCGTCAGAATGGCGGCGGTGGTACAGCCGAAGCCCATCAAAAGGGAAAAGATTGCCCGACCGGACAGCCCGATTTTGCGGAACAGCCCGTCCGTCATAAAGGCGAGTGCGGAAAGGTATCCGCTCTCCTCCCAGAACGTGAGCATTCCGTACAGAATGGTCAATCGGGGCAGAAAGGAAAAGAGGCTCCCCATTCCGCCGAAGATGCCGTCGCAGAGCAGGCTGCGAATTGGTTCGGACTGCAGTTTTGTGCCGATTAAGTCGGGCAGAAAAGCATGAAAAAACCGTTCTATGGCGTCTCCGAGCAGCGTTCCCGGCATATTTTTGCCGAAAGCCAGATAAAACGTAGTCACGAGCAGGGCAAAGAACACGGGTAAACACAGCTTGGGATGGAATACGATTTTATAGATCCAACCCCGATTGACCAAGGGAGGGCGGAAAATATCGTCCGTGCGAACGGCGGATACGGGGTGCGGATCGGAAAGGTGGCAATCGGCAAGCTTCTTTTGCAGTTCGGTTACGTCTTTTTTTCGGGTAACGTCGCATTCGTAAACCGGAATGCCCAGCCTTCGGGCAAGTTCGGGTACGTTCAGCTTGCCGCCGTGCTTATAAAAGAGCGAGGAGAAGGTTAAAACGAGCACGGTGGGGCGGAGGGCGGCAATTTCCGCCGTCAGGCGCAATGCACGGGGCAGGGTGCGCACGTCCGCAACCTGTAAAAAGATTTCCGTTTCCGCATGGCGTATACGGTTTACGGCGGACTCCTCCTCGGCGGAAAGGGCTGTCAGCGTATATACGCCGGCAAGGTCGCTCACCGTGCATTTTTCGCCGTTTTGCGTAAAAGAGCTTACGGTTTCGTGTGCGGTAACGCCGCAGTAGTTGCCCGTGTGGGCGTGCGCATGCGTGAGTGCGTTAAACAGCGTGCTTTTGCCGCTGTTGGGGTTGCCGACGAGTAAAAAATGCTTCATGCCGCCACCTCGATCTTTTCCGCTTCGTCCCGTCGGAGTCCGAACGTTACGCCGTCTGCGTAAATCAGGTAGCACGTTTTGCCCAAAGACGTTGCCCATACGGCAATTTTTGCGCCGGGATAGATACCGAATACGGAGAGTTTGGCTCTGTATTGCGGGGAACACCGCAAGGAAAGCACGGTAACGGGCTGAAAAAACGGAATTTCGGATAATTTCATGTTCCCATTGTATGAAAAAATAGGTCAAATTATTGCAAAAACCTGCAGAAAGTGGTATAATGAAGAAAAATATATAGGGGTGAACCGATATGATAAAAATAGTAGTAGACGCCATGGGCGGAGACAACGCGCCCGGCGAAATCGTAAAAGGCTGTGTGGAAGCGCTCGCGCAGGATAAAGAGATCGGACTGATTCTTACGGGAGACGAAGCAAAAATCAAGGAAGAACTCGCAAAATATAAAAAAGTCGATACGTCCAGACTGGAAATCGTACACTGTACGCAAACGATTGAAATGAACGACGTCCCGACGGAAGCGATCCGCAAAAAGAGAGACTCTTCCCTCGTGGTCGCATTCAAAAAGCTCAAGGAAGACGAGGAAGTACAGGGTCTGGTTACCGCCGGCTCCACGGGCGCAACGCTTGCCTGCGGACTCTTCAACTTAGGGCGCATCCGCGGCGTAAAACGCCCCGCGCTTTGCCCTGCCATACCCAACGTACACGGAAAGCAGACTTTGCTTTGCGACTGCGGCGCCAATGCGGAAGTCAAGCCGATCATGCTGTTGCAGTTTGCAGTCATGGCGTCCGCCTATGCAAAGATCGCTCTGCACGTGGAAGATCCCAAGGTCGCCTTGCTCAATAACGGTACGGAAGAGCACAAGGGCGATCCGCTCCGTCAGGAGACCTATCAGTTGCTCCAAAAGACGAAGGGTATCCGCTTTACGGGCAACGCCGAAGGCAGAGATATCATGCTGGGCGATGCGGACGTAGTCGTTGCCGACGGGTTCTCCGGGAACATTGCGCTCAAATCCATGGAAGGTTGCGGCAAGCTCGTGCTCAGCGTCATGAAAAAGGAATTCAAGTCCTCGCCGTTTTCTCTTTTCGGCGCATTGTGCGCAAGCGGAGCGATCAAACGCATGAAGAAGCAGCTGGACTTCGACCGTTACGGCGGTGCGTTGCTCCTCGGCGTAAAAAAGGTGGTCATCAAGTCCCACGGTTCCAGCAAAGCCAAAGCGATCGTTCCTTCCATTCTGATGGCGGCGGAAGCGGCTCGCAAGAACCTCGTTTCCGAAATCGAAAAGATGTTGGAAGCGGCGGATCTGGAAAACCTGCTCCCCAAGGAGGAAGCTTAAAATGCACCCGTTGGTGTTTACCGAATCGGACGTGGCGGATATAGAAAGGCGGATAGGTTACAGCTTTTGGGATAAGCGCCTGTTGGAGCGTTGCTTTATCCATTCCACCTACGGGGAAGAACACAGGGTGGAAGACAACGAAAAGCTGGAATTTTTAGGGGACAGCGTGCTTTCGCTCGTCGTCTCCGAAAAGTTGTATTACGAGGAAACAACGGAAGGCGGTATGACCGAACACCGCAAAAAGATGGTGGCGTTACAGCCGCTCCTCATTGCGGTACAGCGGCTGGGCGTGGATAAGTATCTCATTCACGGGGGCGGCGGCGCCAACGTGGGGCAGAAGAATATTTCCAGCCTGTTTGAAACGCTCGCAGGCGGCATCTATCTGGACGGCGGTCTGGAAAATGCGAAAAGATTCGTTTTGAAGGGACTGGACGGCATCGAAGACGACAGCCAGACGGATTACAAGGGGATGTTGCAGGAATACACGCAGAGCGTGCGGCGCGGCGAATTACCCAGATACGTTACCGTTTTTAAAGAGGGAAAGGATAACGCTCCCGTTTATACCGTCAAGGTGGAGTTCGGCGGTCAGCACGCCACGGGGCAGGCAACCAAAAAAAAGGAAGCGGAACGCCTCGCCGCAAAGGCGTTGCTCGCCAAGCTGAAAGTGTAAAAAATATTCTCGATACCCTCTCTATTACAGAGAACTTTTCAGAGAACAGAAAAAGCAGGATTTTGCGAAAAATGCAAAGTCCTGCTATTTTTTGTAATCCGTTCTTTTCGTAACGCAGTGCGTCGGGGGATGCGCGGCTTTGGAAAGGGCGGGAAAGGGGCGGGAAAGGGCGCGCTCAGTGCTTGAGCCATTCTTCCTGCGGAACGGTAATTCCGTTGGGCACGACGGGGTGTTCGAGCCAGTTCTGATCCTCGGCAACGGCGTATTGCTTGTAATCCCTGCGCACATACTTCATGCGGTCTGCCACTTTGCCGTCCTTTTCCACCTTGATATACAGCCCTTCCATCAGGGAGGAGGGGTCGGTCTCGTCCGTGATGAGGGATTGCGGCAAGTTCTTTTTCGCCACGTAGGCGGCAAGTTTTTGCTTGGACTGCGGTCCTATGTAGTTAGAGGGCCCGATGAGCTTTAAAAGTTCCTGCACGTTGCGGAATTTGCCGACTTTTAAAACGGGTACGGACGGTATGTGCAGGGGCTCGGTGATTTTTCGGCGGCTCGGCGTATCCAGAAAGCAGTTTTCCTTTTTATCGTAGATATCAAACTCTATAAAGTAACCGGGCAAGGCGTCGTAATAAACGTGATGCTTTACGTACATCCATTCCCCGTACATTACGTATCGATCGCCCAACGCTTCGTAAAGCTGCGCCGAGTGGTGAATCGCCCATACCTTAAAGAGTTGGTAGTGCTTTTCCCGATAGCCGCCCTCCAGAAACTTGCCTCGGCTTTGCAGGTACAGCTTTCCGTTTTCGTCAAAGGAAATACCCGTGTTTGCGCCGTCTATCTTTTCTTCCACTACGATTTCCTGCCCCTGTATTTTGGAAAAAGGTATTTGGGAAATATCTTCGTCTCCTGCCTGCAAGTTGGACCCCTGTATATGCGGCGTGCGGGGGTATTTGCGTATTTGCATAGGGCGTTATCCTCCTGCTTTTCTTATTTTTTGGAACATGGTTTGTAAATTATCGGAAAGCGGAAAGCGTTCTTCGCTTACGGAAGATACTGCGTATTGTCCGTTCGGCAAATCTACGTACATGGACGCCTCGCCGTCCCTGCCCATATAGTGCCTGCGGAATACCTCTTCCCCGACGCTCTTTTCCGTCTCCATTTGTTCCAAAGCCAGATTATCGAAGCTGACTACCCGAAAACGGTCGGCGTACAGGCGTAAGTATTCCCGCATATCGGCAATGCGCAGGCGTACCGCCGAAGTAAAGAACGTTTTGCCCCTCCCAAAATTTTTATACCCCAAAATCAGCAGTTTTAAAGCTCGGTTTTCCAATTTTCGGATATTTTTTTGCAGGGTAACGCCTGCAATCAGGTGCAGAACGCAGTTTTCGTGCTTTTGCGCAAAGTCGATCGTCTCATCCGCAAAGTCGCACAGGGAAATACCCAATCCGTAAACGAGCTTTTCATCCAGCAGGTTTTGCAAAAAATCCTGCCGTTTCAAAAAATGGCGTTCGTTTACGGTGAGGTTTGCAATTTGCCCCTGCGCCTTCAGTTGCCGCAAAAACGGCACCAAGGCGGGGTGCGATAGGGGATTGCCGCCGCCGATGGCAACTTCCATGCCGCGCGGCAACGTCTTTAAAAAGGGCAGGTCCGTGTTTCCGTGCCTGCCCTGCGGCGTACTGCGCTCGTGGCACATGGGGCAGAGCATATCGCAGCGGTCGGTAATCTTTAAGTCGATGGAATCGGGGAAGTCTGCAAGCATTACTTCGGCTTCCGTCCGCTTGATTTTCGTGCCGTCGTCGTACAGTTCCACGGTGTAGTTTCCGTTGGCGTAGGCGCATAAAAGGGTACTCATGGTAAAAAGGGGGTCGCTCTGCGCTTATATTTTTTGCCGACTATCCAAAGGAATCATGGACTGCCATTCTTCCAGCCCGAACAGGGCGTAGGTTTCGCTCATAAATTCCTTGGCGTATTCCGGCAGGCGGTCTGCATTTTTATCCAAGCCCAAGCCACGGTACAGGGAGTCGAATCCGTAAAAGGAACAGGAGCAGTCGATCAGGCACCCTTCTTCAAAACAGCTCTCGCAGTGGTTGTAAAAGGGTTCGGTGGGGCGTTTTGCTTTGCCGTCCTTCGGGTAGCCGACTTCTTCCCGAATATGCTCGACGACTTCCTCTTTGGAAACGGAGGTATCGGGGCAGTACTCCCTTATGCAGGCATCCAGAAAGCGCATAATTGTATCTACCGTAAACGAGGAATCGGATGCATCCGCGTCTTCGTCACCGTCCCCTTCGAACTCCAACACTTTTTTCGTTTCCTCCCACTGCGCCTGCGCTTCGTAGCCGCGCTCGATCATGGAAAAGAGCCAGCATAATTTTTGCAATTTGCTCACGATCTCTACGGTGTACCAATCGGGTTTTTGGTGCGCCGATTTGCAAACGTAATTATAATTTGCATCGAAACAGGAGATCGTATCGTCGGAAATGCACTGCCACGTCTTGGTGTTGTAGAGCATAAAACTGTGCGTGGAAGAGCTGTTCGTTTCAAAAACGCCTTTGCGAATGATGGTTTTCATGGTTGTTTTCTCCTTAAAATAGAGTTGGTATTAAAATAGAGTTGGTATTGCACGGACTGCCGAACGCAAAGAGCGTTTTGCGGTTTTTAAGTATTTTTAGAGATGCGGATATTGCCGGAAAGCGTTTCCAACCGATAGACGGTTTCTAAGTCCGTTGCGCCCCAGTCGTTCAGAATGCTCCCCGAAAGGGTGGATACGTCAAAGGAAACGTCGGCTTCCTGCGGCAAGGAAAGGGTCAGAATGCCCGAAACGCTTTTCATGGAAACGGAAAGGGGCAACGGCATATTCTGCACGGTAAAGGAAATATTTCCGCTGACGGAGTTGAAGGCGGCGGATTTGGAAACGAGCGGGCAGTCCGCCGTGGTGTTGCCGGAAACGTTGCTGCAACTTAACTTTTCCGCCGTGCAGTTTTGCAGGCGAACGTTGCCGGAAACGTTGGTTACGTCCAAAGTTTTGCAAGTAGCGTTCTCTACGGTTACTTCGGCGGAAACGGTGTCCAGAACGATCAGGTCCATTGCCACGTAAGGTAAGGTCACGGTTACCGTCTTTTCCGGGTTTTTGTACAGTATGCCGGACTTGGCGAATCGGATGTACAGAACGGAACCTTCCGAACGTTCTTCCAGATAATAGTACAGCTGCAATTCGTCGTCTGCGGTATAGTCTTCCCGAACGGAAAGCGCAGAGGCTTCCTCGGTAAAGGAGAGCGTAACGTTGCCGCTGATCCAATGCAAGTCGATTTCCTGCAAGGCGGAAGTCTGCTCTTCCGTAAAGATCAGTTCGTGCGCCTGCATGGGGGAATACAGTTCGGAATTTTCATAGGTGTAACGGGAAAAGGCGTTCCAGCTGCAACCGACGGAAGAGCGGTCCTTTAAAAAGAGCAGGGAAGCGGTAGCGGCGAACAAGCCGAGCAAGATGACGGCAAGTACGATCGCCACGACGCGGTTAGCGATTTTTTTGCTTTCCGATATGGCGTTGCCGATGCAGGAAACGATGCCGCAGGTGATGCCGCCCATGACCACGATTACCCACCACGGGTGCCACCCGTTGCAGAATGCGCCCGCTATAAAATAGAGGATACAGCAGGAACACATGATGATGCCGCATACGCCGTCCGTTACGGGGTGCTTCGTCGGCGCGTCGTCTTCGTCATCGTCGTCCTTGTCTATGCGTCGGAAGGCAATATTAAAAGCGCAGTTGATGATGCCGCAACCCATTGCCGCTATGGGGATGATTGCCCACCACGGGTGCCATCCGTAGCCCAAAAAGCCGAGCAAAAGGTACACAAGCACGCTCCCCAGCATCAGGCAACCCGTCAGCATCTTTTCAATCGGGTGGTCGCCTCTTTTAGGCGTTTCCCCCGGCATTTCGCTTTCTTCCCTGCGCCGTTCCCCGTGCGGTTCGGGTTCCGCCGCACCTTCCGCTCTGCTTGCGCTTTCCGCACTTGCCGTATGCGGCGCTTCCTCGCTTTCGGTATGTACTTCCGTTCGAGGCGGCTCTTCGGCAGGTGTTTCCGTCCGAGGCGGCTCTTCGGCAGGTGTTTCCGCCCGAATCGGCTCTTCGGCAGGTGTTTCTGTCCGAGGCGGCTCCGATGTAAAAGCGGAAAGCGATTCCGCTTCCTCCGCAAAGGAAACGTCCTCTATACTTCCGCGCAACAGGGTATCTACGCTTACGCCCAACAGATCGGATAGCGGAATCAAGAGTGCGGTATCGGGCATGGCTTCGCCGGTTTCCCATTTGGAAACGGCTTTATTCGTAATGGAAAGTCTTTCCGCAAGCTGGTTTTGAGTGAGTCCCTTTCTCTTGCGGAGCTTTCGTAAATTTTCTGCAAATTTTTCTTCCATAATTTAAAATCTCCGTTTGCATTATGTATCTTTATTTTAGCAAAAATGAGGGAACTTTTCAATAGAATTGAGTCGAATAAAAGTAGAATTTTCAAAAAAGCGTACACTTCTTGATAGAATTTCTGAAAAATGCAGGAAAACCCCGCTTTTTTCAAAAAAATTC
>CAMAGA010000012.1 GCA_945833955.1 uncultured Clostridia bacterium | reverse complement strand
TGCAGGGGCAAAATACACTCCACCCCCTGCACGGTGCAACGGGCAAACCGTTCTGCGCCGTAATCGTAAGTTTCCAGAACCTGCGCAAAAAAGTCCGAGCCGCTCTGCACGTCCCCCTCCCCGAAGACGAGGCGCATTTCCGCACCGAACAGCTTGCGGTCGCTCGCACCCAGAATGCGTTTTGCCGTCTGCAACGGGCAAAGCAACCGCTTCTCCCCGATCGCTACTTCTATATCGAACGTGCGGTATTCCTCTATCGGCAACGCCTTTCTCTCGTTTTTATTCAGTTTCCGTTTCAAAAGCGTACAACTCCATTCGTTCCGTACGGCAAGCGCATCTTTTATAATCGCTCCCCCCTGACGGAAGCGAACGTTCTGCCAGCGCAGTCGGACAAGCACGTTCCCCTGCCAAGGCTTATCGTCCAGAGCGTACAGCTCCTTGCCGCCGATGAAGATGCGCATGAGGTACTTTTCCCCGATCTGCTCGCATTCCGCAACGGCGGCAGGGATATTGCCGCCCTCCAAAACGATGGAATCTGTCGGAATCGTCGCATCGTATTCGCCGCTCAGTTCGGCAAGGGCGAAAGGTACGGGAATCCGCTCCGTTCCGAGCGCAAGCGCACCTTCCCGAACGGATACGGCAAGGTCGTTCTTTTGTACCAGCCGCTTCTTTACGCACGCTTCCGTTTCCTTGTCAAAAAAGTGCGCCTTTTGGCAACGGATGCGCACGCGGATGATCTGCCCGTCCGTAACCGCAACGTCGCCGCCGGCTTTGACGATGAAGCCGTATTCGCTGTTTTCGTACCCCTTGGTATTGGAAACGTCGAAATCGCAATAGAGCAGCGTTTCGCTGCCGAGCACTTCCCGATTGACCACGAGGCACTCTTCCCCGTCTTCCGCTATCCAAAAATCCTCCGGGCGAACGCCCATCACGACCTCTTTCCCAAGGTAGTCCTTATCTATCTTGCGGATATCGGCGTAATCGCAGGACTGCTTTCTGCCGTTCGCAAAGGAGATGACCGCCCTCTCCCCGTCTCTTTCTACGGTTGCGTTGAAGAAATTCATGGAAGGCGTGCCGATGAACCCTGCCACGAACCGATTTTCGGGATAGGCGTATAAATTCATCGGCGTATCTATCTGCTGTATCACGCCCTTCTTCATGACCACGATTCTGTCGCCCATGGTCATGGCTTCCGTCTGATCGTGCGTTACGTAAATAAAGGTGGTCTGCAGGCGTTTATGCAGTTTGGTTATCTCCGAGCGCATCTGCGTGCGGAGCTTTGCGTCCAGATTGGAAAGCGGTTCATCCAAAAGGAATACTTTCGGGTTGCGCACCATGGCTCTGCCCAACGCAACTCTCTGCCGCTGTCCGCCGCTCATGGCGCCGGGGCGTTTGTCCAGATATTCGGTCAGGCCCAGAATCTCCGCCGTTTCGCTCACCTTGCGCACGATCTCTTCCTTGGGCGTGCGCACCATTTTCAGCGGAAACGCCATGTTTTCCGCAACGGTCATGTGCGGATAGAGCGCGTAGTTCTGGAAGACCATTGCCGTATCCCGCAATTTGCAGTCCACGTCGTTCACGACTTCCCCGTCGATTTTCAATTCCCCTGCCGTGATTTCTTCCAGCCCGGCAATCATGCGCAACACGGTCGATTTGCCGCAACCCGAAGGACCGACGAAGACGATGAATTCCTTGTCCCGAATTTCCATCGTGAAATTATTCACGGCTTTCGTACCGTTCGGATAGACTTTATAAATATTTTTGAGTTCCAGCCCTGCCATAGAATATCCTCACCTTATCATAGTATCATACTGTATTTATTGTATCAGAAAGTCCTGCGTTCTGCAATGCGGTAAAACTGTAAAAAAGTAGAATAAACTGTTCAAGACAAACAAAAAAAAGAAATGAAAGCACAAAAATTCCATTTCCCCGTTGCATTTTGTTATAAAATATGCTATAATAGCACGAAAGAGGGGATAGATATGGATAAACTTTTGATTGTGGACGACGAATATCTGACGAGGACGGGTTTAAGCGAAACCGTGGACTGGGCAAAGCTCGGTTTCACCGTGGTCGGGACCGCCAAAAACGGGGAGGAAGGACTTGCCCTTGCCCGCACTTTAAAGCCCGACCTGATCATTTCCGACATTCGTATGCCCGTGATGGACGGCTTGGATATGGCAAAGGCGTTGCATTCGGAAAATGCGGACGTAGCCGTAATCGTATACAGCGGATACAAGGATTTTGAATATGCGCACAGGGCGCTCGAATACGGCGTAGCCTGCTTTTTATTGAAACCCATCGAAAACGAGGAACTGGAACAAAAGGTCTGCGAGACCATGCAACGCCTGCGGGAAAAGCGAAACGACCGAAGGGTGCTTTCCCGATTGGAAAAGAACGTGCCGCTCCTGCGCCAACAGATGCTCTTTTCCTATTTCCGTTCCCCCGATGCGGAAATCCGCAACTTTTCCAAAGAGCAGCTTTCGCTCGTGCAGGTGGAGTTTCCGCAAAACGGCATTTTCATCTACTGCAAAGCGGAAAAGGACTTGCCGCTCTTTTTGGAGGCGGCGGAACGAAGATTGGAAGGCTTTGAAAACATATCCGAAGCCTTTGATCAGTTCGGCGTTCTGATCACGGATTCCACCGACGAACGCTTTGTAAAAACGACCTTGGAACAGGCTTTGACCGAACTGGTGAAAAGGACGGAAACCCGATTTACCGTGAGCGTCGTGCGCTTCCACGGCGATGCCTTTGCCGCCTTTCGGGAAGCGGAAACGCTCTCTGAAAATGCGCTGTACTCGGCAATCAACGCCATCGCCACCAAGGAAGACGGCGGAAGACCGTTCAAAAAACTCATACGGGATGCGCTTGCCATCATCGAAAGGGACTATGCGCAGAAGCTTTCCATCAAGGCGGTTGCCCAGCGGCTGTATACTTCCGAAAGCCACCTCATGCACGAGTTTAAGGACGAGGTGGGCAAAACTTTTAACGAATGTCTGACGGACTTCCGCATTTTAAAGGCAAAGGAACTATTACTGAGCGAAAAGCTCCGCGTGAACGAAGTCGCCTATGCCGTAGGCTATACGGACGTAAAATACTTCGGGCAGGTCTTTCGGGAACAGACGGGCATGACGCCCAGCGAATACGCGTTCGGCAAAAAGCAATGAAAAGGCCCGCCCTCTCCCAAAAATTCATCCTTTCTTTTTTAGGCACGCTCCTTGCGGTATTTTTGCTTTGCACCGTCCTGTTTGAATGCGTGTACCGCGTCTACGTGGAACGCTTTATCCGCAATAATATTTTTGAAATACAGAACACCCTCGATAAGAGCGTTACCGAAACGGTGAATGAATCCGTATACCTATACTCCCGACTCGTACAGGGGGAAAACACGCCGCTCTTGCAGACCGTTGCAAACGAAGACGCGCCCTTTGCCGAAAGAAAGGACGCATTCGATTCCCTGATCGCCTCCGCAGGATGCAACGAACGGTATTTTACGGACGTAGTACTCGTTTTGCCCGATACGTTGTGGAGCAAAAACGGCAACGTAGGGCTTTCCGATCGGGAATACGAAGCGTTGCGTTCCGCCCCCAACACCATGCAATACGTAGCCAACACGGCGCAAAGCGTAATTGTAGGCATCTGCGCCCGGGAAACCGCCTCCGACTTTTGCGGAATCTTCCTCTTCTATATGCAGGAAGAAAACTTTGCCGACATCTGCAACCCTTCCGACTGGATACAGGGGTATTCCTTTCTGATGCGCAAAAGCGGACTCGTCGTTTCCCATGCGGAAAAGGAGCTCGTCAATAAAACGGTGCTGTATAACGATATCTTCTCCTTTACGGACTCCGCCGAATACGTTACCACCCGATTGGACGGTAAAAAATGCATCGTGATCACGCAGAGCGCACAGTCGCTCAACTTTAAATACGGGTTCGACTGCTGCTTTGTCAGCGTGCTCGATTACGACGCATACTTCGGCACCATGCGCAACATGACGGCAATCCTCATCGCCGTAACCGCCGCCGTATTGATCGCCGTCTCCGTAGTTGCCGTATACTTTGCAAGGCGCATCACCACGCCCATACAAAAACTCGGCAACAGCATTTCCGCCACCGCCGCCCCGACAAAAACGCCGCTTGCCGTTTTAGAGGACGGGGACGAAATTCAGCAGCTGGAAAAGAACTTCGACGCCATGATGAACCGAATTTACGACCTGGTGGAAAAGAACAAAAAGGACAGCGATCTGGCAAGAAGGCTGGAACTCGAATCGTTGCAGATGCAGATCAATCCGCACTTTTTGTACAACACCTTAGACGCCATTTCGTGGATGGCAAAGATCAAAAAGCAACCGGAAATAGAAAGGCTCGTCATGAATCTTGCCCGATTCTTTCGGCTCTCCCTGCATAAGGGCGATAAAATCATCACCGTTGCGGAAGAAGTGGAACTCGTGCAACGGTACCTGGAAATAGACAACGTCCGCTTTCCCGATCGGGTGCAGGCGCATTTTGCAATCGAAGAAGGCATCGGCGTTTATAAAACGCTCAAACTTATATTGCAACCGCTCGTGGAAAACTGCCTCAAATACGCCTTTCCGGAAGGGAACGGATCCATCTTCATCCGTGCGTACTCCGACGGGCAGGATATCGTAATGGAAGTGGAGGACGACGGCATCGGCTTTACCGTTACGGACGATATCCTCACGCTCAAGCGGGAAAAGGACGGGGGCTACGGGCTCGTGAACGTACACCAGCGCATCCGCCTGCAATACGGCGAAGGCTACGGGCTGACCGTACAATCGGAACCGGGGCACGGCACGACCGTTTTCGCCCGCATCCGCAAGGAACTCGCTTGACGCCGCTTTTTTGCCCTACGTTTTCTGACTTGCCCGCATGGCGTATTGTTGCTTGCCCCTTGCGGCAAAACCTTGCCGCCTCTTCCGGGCAAAGTACTTATATATAAGAGACGTATTCCTATTTGCCCTGCCTTCCTCTGACGAGGAAGGTGGCACGGCGCCGGCCGTGACGGAAGGAGAGAAAAACAATTTGTCCCACTCATTATAAAGCCGTTCGGTTTGTAAAACCGAACGGCTCTTTTCGGGCATTCTTTGCTTTTTAAAATCGGTATATTTCTTCGTCCATCTTTTGCAGAAATTTATCCAGCCTCGCCGTAACGCTCCTTGCCGTATAACGGGAAGCAAAATAAGCGATTGCAAGTGCAACGAGCGAACCGAATACGGTAATCAGATCCATACTCAGCATATCCGCACGGCAGGATTCGGCACTTTCCGAGATCACCACGGAAAACCCGTACGCCCCGCATTCGGCGCAAAACACGAAGTTTTCCCGATCGGGAACGGGAACCTGCGTAAAGGAAGCGTTCCTTTCGCATGGAAAAAACTTCCCTCCGTACACGAGGAAGGGCACGTTCTTTGCGTCCGCCGTCGGAATCGCTTCTTCGTATAAGCGCCCCGGCAGAACGTCCGCAAAGATATAGCCTACGACGCTTTCCGAATCGTACACCTTCTGCACGCAGGACAGCACGCCCAGCTCGGCAGGATAGACCGCATTGTGGTAGATATTGGAAATCTGCTCCGTCCGCAAAGAGAGAAAGAATTCCCGATCGGAACGGACGAAATCCGCAATCTCCGCATTCTGCATCAGTGCGGAAAAGGGAATCGGGTCTATACGGGAAGAGGAATACACGTTTCCGTTTACGGCGTATACGGTGATGGCGTCTATCTGCCGGGCATAATTGCATATTCCGTCCAGCATGGCGGTGAAGGACGCCCCCGAAGGCGCAACCAGCTCGCCGAGCAGGATTTCGCTCTGCGGCAGAGCGGATACCGTGGTCAGCACGGAATCTACGTAGACGGCGCAGGACTTGGCTATCTGCTGCGTTTTCTGTTCCCCCATGGCGGTGTAATATTCTTTGGTGCTTTTATGCACCACGGTAATTGCCGTAACGTCTATGGCGAAGACGAGCACGAGGCACACGAAAAACAGCGTATAAAAAATTTTACGGTATAACTTCGGAAACATTCTCTTCTTTCCCCCCTCGCTTTCTATTATAGCAGACGGAACGGAAAAGTCAATGAGTAATGCAGTTTTATCGACTTTTTAGCAGTTTTCCTGTCTTTTCATTTTCCGAACGGTTTGCTATAATGATAATAAGAAAGAATTTATCTTTACGGAGGGAAAATATGCGTAAAAAATTTCTGTCTATCTTTTTTTGTCTGATTATGCTGACTTCCGCCCTTTTTGCGGGCGCTTGCGGTACAGACGGCGGTAAAATCAAAGTTTCCATCGGTATGTGGCCCGACCCCACGCTCACGCAGGACGTAGCCATGTATAAAAAATGGGAAGAAGCCTTTGAAGCCGACTATCCGCAATACGATATCGTAGCCGATTCCTATACGTACAGCCCCGACACGATTACCGCCAAGGCGATCAGCAAACAGTTGCCTACCGTATTCCAGACTTACTTTACCGAGCCGCAAAAACTCATTGCGCAAGGCTTTATCAGCGACGTTACGGACAGCCTGAAAGAACTCGGCTGGTACGATAAAATGGACCCCGCCATGCGGGAAGCAGTTTCCAAAGACGGCAGAGTTTACGGCGTGCCCCGGGACGGCTACGGCATGGGGCTCTTCCTCAATCTGAGTATGCTCTACGACGTGGGGGAAATCGACAAAGACGATGACGGAAACTACATTCTGCACGACGAAAACGGCAATCCGCTTTACCCGACCACCTTTGACGACCTGCGCCGTGTTTCCGAAGCCGTTACGGAAGCGTACGACTCCACCTACGGCATGGTCGTTCTTTCCGCAGACAAAAACGGCGGCTGGCAGTTCTCCAATATGGCATGGAACTTCGGTTGCGAAAATCTGCAGGTGCAGAATGCAGACGGTTCGTGGTCTGCCAACTTAAACGACCCCGGCGCAGTAAGCGCGCTCGAATGGATACGGGAAATGCGCATGGATGAACTCATCTATCCGGACGCTTCCCTGACGTATCTGGACTGGTATGCCAAGATCGGCTCCAACAACGTTGCCATGGCATTCTGCGGCAGCGATGCGCTCTCCTTGCCCGTAACCAACTATAACTTCCCCTTGCAGGACATGGCGTTCGTGCCCATGCCCACGGGCGACGGAACTTCCCGCTATTCGCTGTACGGCGGCACGCCTTACGTGTTTGCTTCCTATGCGACGCAGGAACAGATCAAGGGTGCGTTGCTCTTCCTCAAATATATCGGCAGATCGCCCGAAACGGACGAAATTTCTTTAAGCGCAATCGAGGTCGGCTACCAAACGGCGCAATCGAAGGGTATGCCCATTCTGCCCACCATCCGCCCGTGGATCAACAAGGACTACGTGCTTGCCGCAGGCGCGCTGGAAGCAAAATACGTGAACGTAAACATGGATTATTATCAGGACTTCTTCGATTCGATCGGCACGATGAAGAAGTCGGAAGAGCCGAATTCCTGTCAGGATATGTACGCCCTGCTCGATAACGCCCTGCAAAGCGTACTTTCCAACCCGTCCGGCGCAAACTGCCTCAGTCTTCTGACCACGGCAAACAATCAGTTCCAGAACAACTATCTTTCCAAAATCGGCAAATAACGTAGCCATCTGAAGGGGGAAAATATCATGAAGAGGAGAAAGTCCGTTTTACAGGATCGTTCTTCCAAAGAATACAGATGCAAGCGGCTCTTCCGCAATAACTGGAGCGGTTGGCTGTTGATGTTGCCGGGGCTCATTCTGTTTACCTTTTTCGTGTGGGCTCCGCTGGCGCAAAACATAGTCATGTCCTTTTGCGACGTAAAAGGGTTTACCATAGAGGGCTTTAACTTTTTTGAAAACTACAAACGGGTCTTTTCCGATCCGATGTTCGTAAAGGCGCTCTCCAATACCTTTCAATATATCTTCTGGTCCATCATCATCGGCTTTCTGCTCCCCATCTTTTTGGGGCTCTTATTAAGCGAAGTCGTACACTTTAAGGGCTTGTTCCGCTTAGGGATATACTTCCCTTCCATCGCCTCCGGCATGGCGGTTGCCATCATGTGGTCGTATCTGTTCGACCCCAACCCCGGCGCGGTGCTGAACCAGCTATTGACGGCGCTCGGTCTGCCCGTATCGCAGTTTTTATCCAACCAGTCGCTCACCATACCGCTCATCGTCATCACCATGACGTGGCGGGGCGCAGGCGCAACCGTGCTCATTTACCTCTCCGCCCTGCAAAATATCGACAACTCGCAATACGAAGCCGCCCGTATGGACGGAGCCGGTATGTGGTCGAGGATTCGTTACGTAACGTTGCCGCACATTGCGCCCACCATCCGTATGCTCTTTATCTTGCAGATCATTTCCGTATTTCAGGTATTCTACGAACCGCTCGTCATGACGGGCGGCGGACCGGACGGGGCGTCCGTATCCTTGCTCCTTTTAAGCTATAAATATTTCTTCGATTCCATGGACGCAGGCGCGAGCGCGGCGGTCGGCGTCATACTCTCTGTTATCATCATTTCGCTTACGGTCGTATATCTGAAGCTGAGCAATCCCAAAAAGGAGAAGAAGTAATATGTTCAAACGCCTGAAAAACAAATCGACGGGCATACTGACCTATGCCGATTATAAAAAACCGTGGTTCAAAGTACTGTATATTACCATTCTGCTCCTCCTCTTCGTGGCGGTGCTCACGGCGGTTACGCCGCTATTATGGCTGTTTATCTCTTCCTTTAAGGATGCGAGCGAACTGACCGCAACGCCCTATCACCTCTTCCCCGAAAACTTCGATTTGCACAAGCTGGCAGAAGTGTGGCAGATGCTCGACTTCGGCAAATACTTCCTCAACACGCTCGTCGTGGTGGTGGGTGCAGTCGTCTGCTCGGTATTTTTCAACGGCATTCTCGCCTATACCTTTGCCATCGTAAAACCGAAGGGCTATCGCATTTTTTACGGCATGGTACTTGCCAGCTACATGATTCCGGCGGTAACTTCCATCGTGCCGCTGTATAAGCAGATCGTAGACCTCGGCATGGTGAATACCTACATACCGCTGTGGTTTATGTTCGGCGCAAATGCTTTCTATCTGATCACCTTTAAAAACTACTTTGAATCCCTGCCGAAGGCGCTCTTTGAAGCGGCGGAAATGGATAAATGCGGCAAATGGAAAGCCTTTTTTACCATCGTTATACCGCTTTCCAAACCCATTATCGGCGTAGTTGCCATCTTCACCATGACGGCGGCGTGGTCGGACTTTTTGCTCCCTTACCTCGTGCTGGACAACGACGAGATGATGACGGTCATCGTCAAGATCTATTCCCTGCAAAGCACGATGGGCAGTCTGGTCGGATTCGGTCCCGATAAACTGCTGATGCTCCTCACGATTTCCATTTTGCCGCAAATCGTCATTTTCGCCGTTTTCCAACGCCAGATTACGGGCAGCTCCACGCAAGGCGCAATCAAGGAGTAACCATGAGTAAAAAAGCAGAGAGATATCTTGAAATTCATCCCTGGAAGATCGAAGAAATCGGTCTGCATCGGGATAAGAATCAGGTTTCCGAGTCTATATTTTCCATCGGCAACGAATATACGGGCATTCGGGGCTACGCAGAGGAAGGCGCTACCTTACCTTCCCTGCAAGGGTCTTACTTTAACGGAATTTACGAATGGCACGAACGGGAAAATACCACGGCGTATAAGGGCATTATCCGCCGGGGGCACTACATGGTAAACGCCGTCAACTGGGTAAAAACCGATCTGTATTTAGACGGCGTTCGGGTGGACCCTGCGGCGGAGAACGTTTCCGATTTTTGCCGCAGTTTAGACTTCCGCACCGGCGTCTACGAGCGCAGTTACACCGTACATACCCAAAAGGGCGCAGTGCGTATCACCTTTACCCGATTCCTTGCCATGCGCAGTTTTCAGAACGCCTATCAGAAGATCCGCCTTTCTGCGGACGCACCCGTAGAGGCAGAACTTTGCCTCAGCCTCTCCTTTGCGGAAAAGCACTGGGGCAGAGAGAGCCGCTGGCAAAAGACGGGTACCTTCCGCACGCAAGGCGGCGTGGGCATAGAGGCAAAAACCGCCTCCACGGGGCAGTACGTGCGCAGTACGCAACGAGTGCATATAGAAGGCGTTCTGCCCGAGCCTTCCGTTTGCGTATACGAAACGGAGCTTTCCGTCGGGCAGAAGTTCCGCTTTACGCTGTGCGGCACGGCGGAAATACGAAAGCACGTTCTGTTACAGACGGATAAAACCTGCCGCACCGAGCCGCCGATTTGGCAAGAAGCCGACTTTTCCTTACAATACGGCTTAGCAGAAGAAGAGAACCGCCGCTATTGGGAGGAGTTCTGGCAAAACACGGATATTCGGATAGAGGGCGACGACGAGGGGCAGCAAGGCATTCGTTTTTGTATGTTCCAACTGCAACAGACCTACCACGGCGCGTCGCCTACGGATAACGTAGGCGCAAAGGGACTCACGGGCGAAGCGTACAGCGGGCACGCCTTCTGGGATACGGAAACGTACTGCCTGCCTTTTTACCTCTTCAATAACCCGACTGCGGCAAAGGATTTGCTCCTCTACCGCTACCATACTCTGCCGCAAGCCAAGGAGCGGGCAAAGATGCTCGACTGCCAAGGTGCTTGCTACCCCATAGCCACGCTGAACGGCTACGAGGCGTGCGATTTGTGGCAACACGCCAGCCTGCAATTCCAGCCTTCCACGGCGGTGGCTTACGGTATTGCGCATTACGTGAACGTTACGGGCGACACGCAGTTTTTAAGCGATTACGGCTTGGAAATGCTCGTGGAAATTTCCCGTTTTTTACGGAGCCGAGGCGACTTCAATGCGGACGGAAGCAAATTCGGCTACTACTGCGTTATGGGCCCCGATGAATTCCAGATGATGGTCAACCATAACGCCTATACGAATTTCATGGCAAAAAAGACCTTCCTTTACACCTTGGACGCCCTGCAAAGATTCCCCGACAGCGCAGCCATACAAAAGACGGGCGTTACGCAAAAGGAGAAGGAAGCTTTTTGGGAGTGTGCGCAAAAGATGTATATTCCCTACGATGCGGAGCGAAAGCTCTTTGAACAGCACGAAGGATTCTTCGATCTGCCGCACGTGGACGTAAAAAAAATACCGCTTTCGGACTTCCCGCTCTATTACCATTGGAGCTACGACCGCATTTATCGGAACGACATGATCAAACAGCCGGACGTTCTGATGTTTATGCTGCTCTATAACGGCGATTTTTCGCTCGAACAGAAAAAAGCCAACTATGAATACTACGAGCCCCGTTGCATCCACGAGTCCTCCCTTTCCCCGTCCGTACACTCCATTTTAGCGAGCGAACTCGGAAAGGACGAAGAAGCCCTCCGCTTTTTCGGGTTTGCTTCCCGTCTGGATCTGGACGACTACAACCGCAACACCAACGAAGGCTTGCATACCACCGGCATTGCGGCGGCATGGCTGAACATCGTTTACGGCTTCGGCGGCTTGCGCTCGGACGGCAAAAAGCTGATCCTGCGCCCCCGCATTCCTGCCATCTGGCAAAGTTACGCCTTCCGCTTCCGTTACCGAGGCTCCACCGTAACGGTAACCGTCCGACAGGATAAGTTGCGTATCGAAGTGCTCGGCGCACCTTTTGAAGCGCAGATTTACGGAGAGGACAGAACGCTCTCTGCCGTTACGGAGATACCGCTATGAACTCCGTACTCCAAGAGCATTCTTTCCAAAAAGAAAACGTCGTATTCAACGGCAATCGCTTTTTGATCGGCAACGGGTATCTCGGTTATCGGGGCACTTTGGACGAATTTACGAAGGACGAATGCGTCGGACTGAACGTGGCAGGGCTCTATGACGGTCTGCCCGGCAAATGGCGGGAAACGGTGAACGCCTTCAATCCCTTTTACCTCTCTCTGCAGGTCGGCAAAAGCACGCTTTCCGTACTGCAAATGCACCTTTCCCATACGCAGTCCTTAAACCTGACGAACGGAACGTTCCGCAGGGAAACCGTATTTTGCATACCCAACGGCACGCTCACCCTCTGCACGGAGCGGTTCGTCAGCTTTGCACGAAAGAATATCCTCTGCTCCAAAGCCGTCCTCACCGCCACGGCAGACGTAGAGCTTACGCTGCACGTTGCCGTCGACCCCGATATATGGGATCTGAACGGACCGCACCTCGTTTGCAGGCGCTTCGAGTCGGATAGCCGTACCCTGACGGCGAGCGGCGCCACGCAGGAAAGGGGCGACCGGGTAACCGTGCGTTGCGTCTTTTCCGTTCCCTTTACCGACTCCTGCGCTCCCCGTGCGCGCATCCGCCTACGGCTCCAAAAGAACAAGCCCTTTACCTTGGAACGCATTGCAGGCGTATTCGTCAACGAAGAGCCCGTTTTGCCCGAGCTGAATTATGCCGACCTTTTTGCGGAAAGCGAAGCGGTATGGCAAAAAAAGTGGCAAATTGCGCAGGTAACGCTGCAAGGCGATGCGGAAGCGGAATTTGCGCTCCGTTACAGCATCTATCACCTGCTCCTTTTAACGCCGCAAGCGGACTACTCCATAGCGGCAAGGGGGCTTTCCGGGCAGACGTACAAGGGAGCGGTGTTCTGGGATACGGAAATGTTCCTGCTTCCCTTTTACCTCGCCACCGACCCGACGGCGGCAAAACGACTCGTGCAATATCGGATAGACACGCTTTCGGAAGCGAAAAAGAAGGCGGCGTACTACGGCTACGACGGCGCATTTTACGCATGGGAAAGCCAGAACGGCTACGACGCCTGCTCCGACTTCAACGTGGTAGACGTATTCACGCACCGCCCCGTGCGCACCTATTTTAAGGATAAACAGATTCATATTTCCGCCGCCGTGGCTTACGGTATACTTTGCTATTATCGGCGCACAAAGGATTCCGACCTGCTTTTAAACGGCGGCTTGGAGGTACTGCTCGAATGCGCCGAATTCTTTTATTCCTACAGCTATTACAATCCGACCAAAAAGCGGTACGAACTTTTAGACGTGATCGGACCGGACGAATACCACGAACGGGTCAACAATAACGCCTATACCAACTATATGGTACACTTTACCGCAGGCGAAACGCTCGCACTTTTGCGCAGCCTTCCCCCAACGGAACAAACCGCCCTTTTGCGGCAGACGAACCTGAATGCGGAAAAGATAGAAACATTAACGGATTGGCTCCGCCGACTCTATCTGCCGCCCGTTTTAAAAAGCGGCGTGATAGAACAGTTTGACGGCTACTTCCGACTGGAAGACGTAACCGTTCCCACCATAAAAAGCCGCCTCGTGCTGCCCAACGAATACTGGGGCGGCAGTACGGGCGTGGCTACGGCAACGAGGGTACTCAAACAGGCGGACACCGTAATGCTCCTTTGCCTTCTGCGCAGTTTCGATACAGAGACGGTTAAAGCCAACTACGACTTCTACCTGCCCTATACGGAACACGGCTCTTCCCTTTCCGCCTGTATGTATGCGCTGGCGGCTTGCCGCATCGGCTATAAAAAAGACGCCTATGCGCAATTTATGCGGACGGCGACCATCGATCTGACGGGCGAGAGCAAGCAATGGGCAGGCGAAGTGTACATAGGCGGCACCCACCCTGCCGCAAACGGCGGTGCGTGGATGACGGCAATTTACGGCTTTGCGGGGCTGACCTATGACGAAAACGGCAAAATGCAATTCGCACCCTGCCTGCCCGAACGCATAGAGGGCATTACCTTCACCGCACGGGAGAATGACGACTACTATCGGATATGCGTAACGCACGATACCGTTACGAGGGAGAAATTACAGTTATGAAATACCGAGGCATTATTTTTGATTTAGACGGCGTATTGTGCTCCACGGACGAATACCATTATCGGGCTTGGCTTGCTTTGGCGCAAAAACTCGGCATTCCCTTTTCCCGAGAGGACAACGCGCGGCAACGAGGCGTTTCCCGTATGGAAAGTCTGGAAATTCTCCTGGAAAAGAGCCCCCGTTCCTATACCGATGCGGAAAAGCAGGAATTGGCGGACTATAAAAACCGCCTGTACGTGCAGTCGTTGCAGAACATGACGGAAGCGGACCTCTCCGAAGAAGTACGCTCGACTTTGAAACAACTCCGCAAAAAGGGCATTTTGCTTGCCGTCGGCTCTTCCAGTAAGAACACGCCGCTCATTTTACGGCGCATCGGGCTTGCGGGATTTTTCGATGCGGTGAGCGACGGCAACGGAATCACGCATTCCAAACCGCATCCGGAAGTCTTTTTAAAAGCGGCGGCTATGCTCGGCTTAGCGCCGCAGGACTGCCTCGTGGTGGAAGACGCTTATTCCGGCATAGAAGCAGGCGTCGCCGGGGGATTCGACACCGCCGCCGTCGGCTTTGCCCGTTCCCATCCAAAGGCGGATTACGCCCTGACTTGCTTTGCCGATTTATTGCAGATTGCAGAAGGCTGAATGAATAAAGGCTACCGTTTCGTTTTTGCAAACGGCGAAAAACGGCGCACGTGCAAGCGGCGCAAACAGAAATGCCCCCGCACAGAAACGCCCGAACCAAAAACGGCGCAGAAAAAGAGAAAGATAAAAGCTTTCCCGAGCAGATATCTTTCTCTTTTTTTCACGCTTTCCCCGTCGGCGGGCGTTGCCGTAGCCGTAAAAATGCAAAATCGGTATTGCAAATTATTTTTTTGCGTGCTATAATAGAATGAAAACACAATCTTACAAAAACGCATTCTATCCGTTTTTTTTACGCTTGCACCAAGGAGAATTCCACCAATGAAATTTTTGAAACGCTTTTTCAGTAAAATCTTCGTTTCCGCATTGTTGTTTTTATTGCAGTTGTCGTTGTTTTTTGGGGCACTCTTTTTTCTGAACGAATACTTCGTCGTATTTCAGATTTTAAGCGGAACGCTTGCCGTGCTGGTCTTCTTTTACGTCGTTACCAAAAAGGAGCCGCCCGAATTCAAACTGCCGTGGCTCATCCTGCTTTTCGTATTTCCCTTCTTCGGGCTCTTTTTGTACCTTCTGTTTGCCAATCCCAAAATACCCAAAAAGCAGGGCAAGCGCCTGCAGGCAATCACAAAACGAACCCGGGAATGCCTTACCTTACAAAAAACGGAATCCGAAAAAACGCAAGCCTATCTCGGCAGTTTTTCGGGCGTTACGGGTTACTTGGATAACACTTCCTATCTGCACGGGCACTTAAACAATCGCATTTCCTATTTTTCCGTCGGGGAAGATTTCTGGCAGGACCTTTTATCCGAACTTGCCAAGGCGGAAAAGTTCATCTTTATGGAATACTTCATCATTGCCAACGGCACCATGTGGGACAGCATTCATAAAATCCTGCAAGAAAAAGCCGCCCAAGGCGTGGAAGTACGCGTCCTGTACGACGATATCGGTTCCGTCGGCTTGCTGGAAGGTTCTTTTTGTAAAAAATTGCAAAAGGAAGGCATTCAATGCCATAATTTCAATCCCTTCCGCCCCGTCCTCTCCGGCATTTTCAACAATCGGGATCACCGTAAAATCACGGTCATCGACGGAAAGGTCGGCTATACCGGCGGCATCAATTTAGGCGACGAATACGTCAACCTCGATCATCGGCTGGGGCATTGGAAGGATACGGCAATCAAAATAGAGGGTTCGGCCGTGCGCAACCTCTGCGCCATGTTCCTGCACCTGTACGACATGAACTGTAATACCGTTTCCGATTACGAGCGGTATCTGCTTGCTCCGTGCGAAACGTTTGCAGAAGAGGGTTACGTGCAGCCCTTCGGGGACGGACCCAAGCCGTACTATTCCGAACAGATCGGGGAAAATAACTATCTCCACCTGATCTACCGTGCCGAGCGATACGTTTATATCACGACGCCCTACCTCATTTTGGACTACAATTTGCTTTCCGCCCTGCGCAATGCCGCCCTGCGCGGCGTGGACGTGCGGATCGTTACGCCGCATATCCCCGACAAAAAACTCATTCTGAACATGACCCGTTCCAACTATCCGCACCTGTTGCAGGCGGGCGTGAAGATATACGAGTACACTCCCGGGTTTATTCACGCCAAGAGTCTGGTTGCGGACGACGAATACGCCTTTGTGGGCACCATCAACTTTGACTACCGTAGCCTCGTGCATCATTACGAATGCGGAGCGCTGCTCTACAAAACGCCTTGCATACGGGAAATTAAGGCGGATATGGACAAAACGATCGCCGTTTCGCAGGAAATCACGCAGGAAAACTTCCACTTAAGCCGATTCGCCCGTATGATCAACGCCATCATGAATTTATTCACCCCCATGCTGTAAATGCGCAAAAGTACTATGAATATCAACACAGCGATCTGTCAAAGAATTGCTGAAATATGGGAAGAAAAGAGTATTAACGTATGTGCGGCGGCGTTAAACGAAGGCGCATGGATAACTTTGTCGGAATTTTTTGCATGAGAAGATTTTAATGACTTGGAAGAAGAAAATTAACCATACAAACCACGGGTCTGCCCGTGGTTTTTGATCGGGCTCGCCCGAAAGTGCAACTTTTTAGTTGTTGATAAAATTCTCGTAGAGGCTCCGCTTTCGGGCAGGGAGGAATTCGGCTTCCGCCGAATCTCTTTCCTGCTTTTCCTTTGTAAAACATAAGTATTTCGGAACCTATCCATTGCTGAAAAAAATGAAATAATTTTTACAGCCACCCGATTTATCATTGCACGCTCCCCCTTTTTTGTTGTATACTATCCGTGTAAAGTTGCTTATAGGAACGCCTTGCCAAAAAGCGAAAAACCGCCGCTTGCATCAAAAAGCGCGTCCGACGAAGTATTCTGCAACCAAACCCTTGCAAAAAGGAGCAATCCCCTATGAACCCTTATTCCAACCCCCGCGTGCTCAGACGCCAGCTTAGACTCATCCGGGAGGGAAAGCAGTCGGCTATTTACCTCTTTTATATCCTCGGCGGACTTTTCGGCGGCATTGCGCCCGTCGTTGCCACGTTCGTCTCCAAGATCATTATAGACGTCGTACAGACGAGCCGAGATACGGATCAACTCCTTTGGAGCGTGCTCATCGTCGTCTCCGTAGCCATCGTCTCCTACGGCGTTTCCATACTCTTTGCCAATATGCTCTACTCGTGGTCGATGAAATTGCGCATGATCGAATTTCAGCGAACCGCCCGGTTATACCACGACGTGGACTTTGCCAAAATCGAAGACCCGAAGTTTGAGGACCGTTTCAACAGCGGTTTTCGGGCAATGCAGAACGACGGGGAAGGATTTCAGGCAAACTACACGAATTTATATACGATTATAAGCGAGGCGGTGAGCATACTCCTGTTTATCGCAGTACTCGCCCTGTACCGGCCGTGGATTGCCGTCGTATGCCTTGCTTCCACCCTGCTCTCTTCCGTGGGCAACATTCTCTACGCCCGTTACTTTCACCGCAGGGAAGCCGACCGCTCCCGCAGCTTCCGTCAGGCCGACTACTTCAATCAGAAGCTTTGCGACTTCGCCTACGGCAAGGATATTCGGGTGTTCGGGCTGCGCAAATACCTGCTCGATCGCTATCGCACCAAATCTTTAAACTACGTGCGGGTCATTCATGATATTTTCCAACGTGAATTCCGTTACGGCTTCTTCGGGTTCTTTGCCCTGCTCTTACAGGATAGCCTTTGCTATGCGCTGATCGTTGCAGGGTACTTTCAAGGCACGCTTTCGCTCTCGCTCGTGAGCCTGTATCTGACCGTTCTCGTATCCTTTACTACGATTCTGCGCTCCTTTGTCGATCACGTCGGCACGATGCAAAAAGACCTGAAACTGACGGGAAGCTATTTCCGCATGATGGATACCGAGTACGTGGTAGAAAAAAAGTGCGGTCGGGACGCCTTGCCGCCCGATACGCCCGTGGAAATCGTATTCGATCACGTATGGTTCCGCTACCCCAATACGGAAAAATACGTATTGCAGGATTTATCCTTCACCATTCACGCAGGCGAAAAGCTGGCAATCGTCGGCGTCAACGGCGCAGGCAAGTCCACCATCGTCAAGCTGATCAGCGGTCTTTACCGCCCAGAACGGGGCACGATCCGCATCAACGGCATTCCGCAATCGGAATTCGATCGGGAGTCCTACTACCGTATGTTTTCCACCGTCTTTCAGGACTTTGAAATCTACCCCTGCTCGCTTTTGGAAAACGTATGCGGCACGGAAACGGACGAAAAAGCCGTGGAACGTGCCAAATTGTGCTTAAATACCGTCGGATTGCAGGAAAAGATTCAGGAACTCCCCCAAGGGTACGATTCCATCGCTTCCAAGGTCATCGACGAAGCGGGCATCGACCTTTCCGGCGGTCAGAAGCAGAAAGTTGCCATCGCCCGCGCCCTGTATAAAAACGGCAACGTCGTCATTCTGGACGAACCCACCGCCGCACTCGATGCGCTGGCGGAAGCGGAGATCTACCAAAGCTTCGATACGCTCATTCGGGCGAAAACGGCAATCTATATTTCCCACCGCCTCTCCTCTACCCGATTCTGCGACCACATCGCTTTCTTCGGCGAGAACGGGCTGGAAGAATACGGTTCCCACGACGAGCTGATGGATCTGCACGGAAAGTACTGCGCCATGTTCGAAACGCAGGGAAAATACTATCAGGAGGGGGCAACTTGCCATGCATAAACAGAATCATACCATGTTTCGCTTTCTGGCATTTTCATTTCGGGCGTATCCCTTATATTTCGTCTATCTGATTTTGTCTTCCGTCGTGCTTTCCTGTAGCGGCGTATTCGGCGCATACACGATTTCCCTGCTCATTTCCTTTCTGGAAAAGGGGGAGCCGAAGCAAGCCTTTCTCTGCGGCGTCGTGATTGCGGCAGTCGAGGGGGTGCTCTTCCTCCTGAATCGCTTTCTGACCGCCAAAACCCGCACCGCCGCCGAGCGCATGGAGCAGGAAATCAACCGCCGCCTTGCAGACAAGATCATGGCGCTTCCCTTTTCTTACCTTGAAAATGCGCACTACATGGAACTGAAAAACGATGCGCAGATGGGCGTGAACAACATGGGGGCGGTTTCCATGTTTTTGCAGGGAATCATGACGATCTTCTCCAACGTGATCACCCTTGCCGCCCTGAGCGCCATCATCGTCTCCTTCCATTGGAGCCTCATTCTCGTCCTCTTTACAGGCGTTGCGCTCACCGTGCTGGTTACCCTGCTCAGTACCAAAACGCAAGTCCGATTCTATCGGGAACTGTTACCCATCAATTATAAATACGGCTACTACATTCAAACCCTGTGTTCCGTTGCTAACAGCAAGGACTTTCGGTTATACGGCACCTACGACGTCATGAGCCGTAAATTCAAATATTTCTGCGACGAAATGACGCACCAATTCGACGGAATCATGGTCAAAAAAGGATTTTTCGATGCCGCCGTCTCCTTTATCCGCTATGCCGTCATGGGCGTCGTCTATGCGATCGTCGGCGTCACAACCATTACGAAGCATCTCAAAATTTCCCAATTCAGTCTGACCGTATCCGCTGCGCTCTCCTTCTCTTCCTGCGTCAGCGGCATCATCGAAGCCTCCGGGAATTTTATCCGCTCCGTGGAATACGTCAAGCCGATACTGGAATTGATGGATATTCCCGAGGAAGCGGACGAAGGAAGCAGGCAACTGGATCATATCGAAGAGATCTCCTTTGAGCACGTTTCCTTTACCTACCCGAACACGGAAAAGAAGGTGCTGGACGACGTATCCTTCCGCATACGCCGCAACGAAAAGATCTCCATCGTGGGTCTGAACGGCGCAGGCAAAACCACCATCGTCAAACTGCTGTGTCGGCTTTACCGCCCGGACAGCGGTTCTGTCCGCATCAACGGAATCGACGTATTCGACTACTCCTACGACTCCTATATGCAAGCCGTTTCCACGGTGTTTCAGGATTACAAGCTCTTCCACTATTCCATTCTGGAAAATATCAGCCCGACCATTGCCGAAGCGGAAGGGCTTGCCCTTACGGAAGCCGTCGGCTTGCAGGAAAAGCTTGCCGCACTCCCAGAAGGCATCCGTTCCTGCCTCGGCAAAGAATACGCCGAAAACGGCGTTGAGCTTTCCGGCGGACAGATGCAGAAGATTGCGATTGCAAGGGCAATCTGCAAACACGCCGACCTTTTGATTTTAGACGAGCCGACGAGTGCGCTCGACCCCATCGCCGAAGCGGAAATTTACGAGCATTTCAACTCCCTTGCGCACGATCGGACTGCGCTGTACATCTCCCACCGAATGTCCTCCAGTATCTTCTGCGATAAAATTTTGGTCCTGAACGGCGGCAAAGTGGAAGCGTTTGCTCCCCATGCGGAACTGATGGCGGATAAGAACAGCCTGTACTATCAATTGTTTACCACGCAGGCGGAAAATTACCGCTCGGAATCGGAAGCACAGCCGACTTAAAAGGCGAAGATAGAACCCTTTACACCGTTCACGGCAAGGGAATACCGCCTTGGAATGTTGCACTTTTGTTGCACTTTTTGCTTTATAATATTTATGTATAACTTTGGCTTGCGCATCGCAATCCGACGGGGCGTAAGTAAAACGGGTATCGACAATGAATTTAAAAGACAGATTGATTATAGAAGAATACAGAAGGCAAAGAGAAAACTTTCTGGAACTGGAA